>CBFCWZ010000340.1:0-3717 GCA_965601935.1 uncultured Ilumatobacteraceae bacterium | reverse complement strand
GTGGAGGAAGCACACCCGGTCGCTGATGTCCCGGGCGAAGTTAATCTCGTTCGTCGCCATCATGATCGTCAATCCCTCCGCTTTCAGGTCGCGCACGACGGCGAGAACCTCACCGACCAGTTCCGGGTCGAGCGCCGACGTGATCTCGTCGAGCAGCATGATGTCGGGGCCCATCGCCAACGACCTGGCGATCGCGACGCGTTGCTGCTGGCCTCCCGAGAGCTGGTCCGGGTAGGCGTCGGCGCGGTCCTCGAGGTCGAGCCGGGCGAGCAGCTCGCGGGCGGCGCCACGTGCTTCGTCCTTCGGCCGCTTCAGCACCTTCCGTGGCCCGATCGCCACGTTGTCGACCACCTTCATGTGGGGGAAGAGGTTGAAGCTCTGGAAGACCATCCCGATGCGGCGGCGCACGGGGTCGGGATCGAGGCCCGGCTCGGCGACGTCGGTGCCGTCGAAGAGGATGACCCCGTCGTCGATCGGCTCGAGCAGGTTGACGCACCGCAACAGCGTCGACTTGCCCGATCCGGACGCCCCGATCAGGGTGACGGCGTCCCCCCTCGTGACGTCGAGGTCGATGCCGTCGAGAACGGTGTTGTCGCCGAACGCCTTGCGGATCCCGCGGAGGGAGAGGATGAGGTCGTCGCTCACGCCACCGCCGTCCCCCCGGTGCGGGCCTGTTCGCGGGCCATCAGCCAGTCGGCCAGGCGTGTGCACGGGATCGTGAGGGCGAGGAAGATGCAGGCGGCCGCCACGTAGGGGGTGAAGTTGGCGTAGATCGCCTTGTCGATGCCGGCCTGGCGGAGGATCTCCACCGGACCGATCAGCGACACGAGCGCCACGTCCTTCTGCAGGCTGACGACGCTGTTCATCAGCGGCGGAACCACCCTGCGCATCGCCTGCGGGAGGATCACCGCGGTCATGGTCTGCCGTGTGGTCATGCCGAGTGAGCGGGCGGCCGCCCGTTGGCTCTCGTGAATGCTCTCGATGCCGGCGCGGAACACCTCTGACACATACGCGCTGTAGCTCAGCACGAGGGCGACGGTTCCCCAGATGAGCGGGTTGCTCCACGTGCGCGAGTCGAACAGCCCCGGTACCCCGAAGCCGATCAGGAAGATCGCCAGGATGACCGGGATGCCACGGAACACGTCGGTGTAGATCACGGCCGCAGCCCGTAGGGGGAAGAGGGCAGGACTGCGGGTGTTGCGGGCGACTGCCACCAGCAGCGACAACACGAAGATGAGCGGCAGCGACCAGAGGAAGATCTGGATGTTCAACCAGAACGCTTCGAGCAGGCGGGGAAACGAGTCCTTGAAGATCTCCCAGTTGAAGAAGCTCTGCCTGACCCGATCCCACCTCGGCGCCATCGGCACGAGCACGATCAGCGCCACGACGACGATGATCGTGCTCGTGCTGGCGATGATGATCCCGCGGCGGCGCCGGGCCTTTTCGTAGGCCTGACGCCGCGTGAGGGTTGCCTCCGCGGGACCGTCGCTCATTCGGTTTCGATCACTCCGTGATGAACGGGGCGCCGGTGTTGTCGGCCAGCCACTCGGTGACGAGCGCGTCGAGTTCACCGGAATCGGTGATGGTGGTGATCGCGGCGTCGACGCACGGCGTCAGCGCACTGTCCTTTTCGAGCACCATGCCGAACTGGTCGGTGTCGCCACCGGCGTCGGCAGCGAACTGGCCGATCACCGACGAACCCTCGATCTCGACGGCCGACACGAACAGGGCGGTCGGCAGGTCGAACACGGCGGCATCGATCTGGTTGGCCTCGAGCGCCGCTTTCGCGCCGACGTTGTCGTCGTAGACGAACGGATCCTGGTCGGGCTGGATCACGTCGGTGATGAACTGGAGGCTGGTGGTGCCGGCCTGGGCGCCGAACTTCACGTCCTTCAGGTCGTCGATGGTGGCGGCGCCTTCTGCCGCGGAGCCGTCGAGGGCCACGATGGCCTGGTTGCTCGTGAAGTAGGGGAGCGAGAAGTCGATGTTCGCGGCCCGTTCCGGTGTGATCGAGTACTGCTGCAGGTTGAAGTCGAAGCTCTTCGGGCCCGGCTGGATCGCCTCGTCGAACGTGGTGCGTACCCACGACACGGCGTCACCCTCGTAGCCCATCTCGCGGGCCACGGCGTAGGCCACGGCGGCCTCGAAGCCCTCCCCGCTCTCGGGTGCGTTGTCGATCACCCAGGGGAAGAACGCCGGCTCGCCGGTGGCGATGGTGAGCACCCCGTCGTCGATGGTGGCCGCGCACGAATCGTCGGCCGGTGCCTCGGTGTCGGCGGGCGCCCCCGTTTCTGGCGCTGCTTCGGTGTCGGCGGGCGCCTCGGTGTCGGCCGGTGCCTCGGTGTCGGAGGCCTCGTCGTCGTCATCGCCGCAGGCGGCGAACACGAGTGCGCCGACGGCCAGGACGGGTACGAGCCGTCGGGTCAAGGTGGAGCGTTTCATGGTTCCTCCAATGTGGTTCACGCGGAACGAACAGTAGAACAAGGTTCGCCGGCAGGCGCGTTGCCAACACCCTCACAACCGACGGGTTGATGGGGTGGCTCGCCCGCACCATCGCGGTGGCCACCTGTGAACTGTGCGCCGACGAGCACCTGCTGGGGCGCCGAGGAGTGGCTCGAGTTCGGCATCGAGAACCGCGAGCGGACCCTCTCACAGTTCCTCCACGGTGGGCAGGGGGCGCCTCTCTGCACCGCGAAGATCACCGGGACCGTGCCGTGGTGCGACGCCGACCTCTGCGCCTCCACCCAGGTCGTCGACGAGGCCCGCCATGTGGAGGTGTTCGCCCGCTACCTCGAGGAGAAGATGGGCGGCGGCTACCAGGTCAACGCGCACCTCCAGATGCTGCTCGACGACATCGTCAACGACAGTCGCTGGGACATGACGTATCTCGGGATGCAGGTGATGGTCGAAGGGCTCGCCCTGGCCGCGTTCGGGTTCATGCACCAGATGACCGAGGAGCCGCTCCTCAAGAAACTGCTCCGCTACGTGATGAGCGACGAGGCCCGCCACGTCGCCTTCGGCGTGCTCTCCCTCAAGGAGGTCTACGCCGAGATGAGCGACGCCGAGCTGAAGGAGCGCCAGGAGTTCACCTACGAGGCCGCGGTGCGGATGCGTGACCGCTTCCTCCAGCAGGAGGTGTGGCAGCGCTACGACATCGAGGTCGCCCCGCTGATCCCGATCATCCGCCAGGACCCGGGCCGCATCCTCTTCCAGCAGCTGTTGTTCTCGAAGATCGTGCCCAACTGCAAGAAGCTCGGGTTGCTCGACGCCGGCGCGGCCGAGGGCGAGAAGGGCTGGCTGCGGGAGCGGTTCGAGGAGATGGACGTGATCCAGTTCGAGGATCTCGCCGACACCGGCGACGAGTACGAGGAACTCGACGCCGTCGCCGCCGATCGGGCGGCGGCGAACTGAGGGACGAGCGGCGGGATGCCCCCGCTCAGGCGGGGCACCGCCCGGCGGTTCCGGCGACGGCGCCGGGGCCCTGCGGAGCCGGGCTCTGCGTGAACCGGCACAGCATCGTGGCGAACTGGGCACGGTCGACGGGCTCGGCCGGTCCGAACGTGGTCGGGGAGTAGCCGTTGACCACCCCCGCCTCGGTGAGCCACGCCACGCCGGCCGCGAAGAAGGCGTCGGGGGGCACGTCCGCGTAGTCGGCCGAGCCCGCGGCCGGAGGGGTACCCGCGGCCCGGTGCACGATGGCGGCGACCTCGGCGGCCA
>CBFCWZ010000339.1:0-3728 GCA_965601935.1 uncultured Ilumatobacteraceae bacterium | reverse complement strand
TGTTCTGATCGGGTGAGTCCGACCAGGGCGTGGAGCCACGCGCCGACGGCATCGGGGTCCGGGAGACGCCGTGTTGCGTGAGTGGCGCCGAGGCCGACCTTGACCCCGAGGTCGCCCTCCTCGAGGGAGCGAAAGCCGTCCTCGTCGGTCATGTCGTCACCTGCGTACACCACGGCTCGGGGCATGGTCCGTTCCCGCAGGGCGCGGAGTGCACGGCCCTTGTCGGCCGGCCGGGCCATCAACTCGACCACCGACTTGCCGGGCTTGACGGTCGCTCCGTCGATCTCGGACGCGGCGCGTAGCAGCGCGTCTCGGGCATGAGAACCCGATGCAGCGGCGGCCTGGCGCACGTGGAGGCAGACGCTGGTGGGCTTGGGCTCCACCCATGCCCCGTCGCCGGCCTGGTCCGCCGCCCGGCAGGCCAGCTCGGTGAGCTGGGTGAGGAGCCGCGCCTGTGCCTGGGTCATCATCGGCGGCGGGTCGCCCCGCACCTCCGCACCGTGACTCGCGACCACGATGATGGCGGGATCGAGGTCGAACTGGTGCAACCCGTCGAGGGAGCGTCCCGACACCAGCGCCACGTCGAGGTCGGGCCGGCATGCGAGGGCGGTCAGCGCCTCGGCGACACCGGGGGAGAGGCGGGCCGCAGTGGCATGGCTGACGATCGGCGACAACACCCCATCGACGTCGAGCGCGAGCAGAAGGGGCCGTGGCAGCGCCCAGACGTCCGCAGCGAGGGCGGGCGCGTCGTCGAACGTCACGATGGTTCGGTGAGGGCGGGCGCGTCGTCTGTCACGATGGTTCGGTGAGGGCGGGCGCGTCGTTCGTCACGATGGTTCGGTGAGGGCGGGCGCGTCGTCGTTCGTCACGATGGTTCGGTGAGGGCGGCGAGGAACCGGTCGGCCCAGCCCTGCACGTCGAAGTTCCGGATCCTGTTGCGGAGCCCGGCCATGCGGGTGCGGCGCTCGTGGCGGTGCATCTCGACGGCGGCGACGATCGCGTCCTGAAGAGCCTGATCGTCGTGAGGGTTGACCATCACCGCATCGGTCAACTCGTCGGCCGCTCCGGCGAACTCGGAGAGCACGAGCACGCCGTCACCGTCGATGTGGGCCGCAGCGAACTCCTTGGCCACGAGGTTCATGCCGTCGCGGAACGGGGTCACCAGCATCACGTCACCCGCCCGGTAGAGGCCGATCAGTTCGTCGTACGGGAGGGTCTGGTACAGGTAGTGGATGACCGGCAGGCCGATTCGGCTGTAGCGCCCGTTGATCGCGCCGACGAGGCGCTCGATCTCGTGGCGCTCGTCCTTGTAGTGCTCGACCGCCTCGCGGGTCGGAGTAGCCACCTGCACCAGCACGTGTCGCTCGGGGTCGAGCCGACCCTGTTCGAGCAGGTTGGCGAAGGCACGCAGGCGGAGCCCGATCCCTTTCGTGTAGTCGAGCCGGTCGACGCCGAGGAGGATCACCTCGGGGTCGCCGAGGCGGGCCCGGATCCGGCTCATGCGCGACCGGGTGGCCCGCCCGGCGGCCATCTCCTCCACCTCCTCGACGTCGATCGAGATCGGGAACACTCCTGCGTGCGTGGTGTGGGCCTTGTAGGTGATGTCGGAACCATCGACAGTGGCACCGAGCAGTTGTGACGCGCAGTTGGCGAAGTTCCCTGCGCCCTTCGGACGCTGGAAACCGACCAGATCGCATCCGAGCAGGCCCTCCACGATCTCGTCCCGCCAGGGGAGGCGCGAGAACAACTCGAACGGAGGGAACGGGATGTGGAGGAAGAACCCGATCGTGACGTCGGTGCGCTGTTGGCGCAACATGCGCGGCACGAGCTGCAACTGGTAGTCGTGGATCCACACGATCGAGTTCGGGGGTGCGATGTTGGCGATGGTCACCGCGAATCGCTCGTTGACCGCCACGTACGCATCCCACTGGGCCGAGTCGTAGGTCGACTCACGCAGTGCGTCGTGGTACAGCGGCCACAGGGCGTCGTTGGAGAACCCCTCGTAGTACAGCTCGATCTCCTCGGTGGAGATCGGAACCGGGTGGAGGTCGACCCCGTCGACGTGGAACGGCTCGATCACCTCGGTGCTGTCGCCCGACCAGCCGACCCACGTGCCGCCGGTGGAGCGCAGCATCGGGAGCAGTGCGCGGACGAGACCGCCAGGGCTGGCGGTCCAGCCGTCCTCCGTGCGCATCACCGGGAGTCGGTTGGCGGCAACGACGATCGGCCGGTCAGGGGCGGAGTCGGAGGTTGTTTCGTCGGTCACCGGATCTCAGTTCGATGGGTCGAAGCGGGCGGGCCACTGCGATCGGACGGGTGTTTCCTCCGAGTGTGATTGCTGGGGTCGGGGATCTGAAGGGTAGGAGGTCAGATCGTGTCGAGCGCTGAGGACAGGTCGGCGACGAGGTCGGCGGCATCTTCGATTCCGACCGAGAGGCGGATCAGGTTGTCGGGCACCTCGAGCGGGGAGCCGGCCGCGGAGGCGTGGGTCATGGCTCCTGGATGTTCGATCAGGCTCTCCACCGCGCCGAGGGATTCGGCGAGGGTGAACACCTCGGTCGCGTCGGCCACCCGCATCGCCGCAGCACTGCCGGCGCGCAGCGTGAACGACACCATCCCGCCGAAATCGCTCATCTGGGCAGCGGCGGCGTCGTGGCCGGGGTGGTCGGGGAGCTGTGGGTACAGCACGCGGTCGACGGCGGGATGACCCGCCAGCAGGTCGACGACGGCGCGGGCGTTCTCGCAGTGGCGTTCCATGCGGATCGCGAGCGTCTTCACACCGCGCAGAACGAGATAGCAGTCGAACGGGGCGGGGACGGCGCCGGCGGCATTCTGGGTGTAGCGGAGCCGTTCGCCGAGTTCGTCGACGTTGGTGGCGACGAAGCCGCCGACCACGTCGCTGTGCCCTCCGAGATACTTCGTGGCCGAGTGGACGACGATGTCGGCGCCGTGGACGGTCGGCTGCTGCAGGTACGGCGTGGCGAACGTGTTGTCGACGACGAGGAGCGCGCCGCGCTCGTGGGCGATGGTGGCGACGGCAGCGATGTCGAAACAGGTGAGCAAGGGGTTGGTCGGTGTCTCCAGCCAGACCATCCCGGTGTCGGCGGGCCAGTCGTCGCGCAATGAGTCGAGGTCGGTCAGGTCGACGGCGGTCCACTCGATCCCGTGGCCGGTCCACACGTTGGCGATGAGGCGGAACGTTCCTCCATAGGCGTCGTTGCCGAGGAGGACACGCTGGCCCGGACGGAGGAGCCTGAGGATGTTGTCCTCGGCGGCCAGGCCACTGGCGAACGCCAATCCGTGGCGAGCCATCTCGAGTGAGGCGACCTGGGTCTCCAACGCCGTGCGGGTGGGGTTTCCCGAGCGGGAGTACTCGAAGCCCTTGTGGCCCCCGACGCCCTCCTGGGCGAACGTGGTGGAGAGGGAGATCGGGGTGACGACCGCACCGGTCGTCGGCTCCGGTTCCTGTCCGACATGGATGGCCCGGGTCGAGAAGCCGAGTTGTTGGTCGTGTTCCCGTTCACCCATCGGTGGACGCGCTCCCGGGAATCTCGGCGGCGGCCACGGCTTCGAAGTAGGAGAGCACGTCGGTGCGGGTGAGCACACTCAGCGGGCGGCCGCCGGACAGGACGAGGAGCGCCGGAGCGGACTCGAGCATCTCGACGGCCCTTTCGACCTTCTGCCCGACTCCGATGGTGGGGAGCTTTGCTCCCATCACCTTCTCGACT
>CBFCWZ010000338.1:0-3759 GCA_965601935.1 uncultured Ilumatobacteraceae bacterium | reverse complement strand
CCGCCGCGGGCTGACAACGGCTCCTCCTCGCAGGCCTCACGGCGTGCCCCCGTCCCCCCGCCCTCCCTTGCCACCTCACCTCCTGACCCCGTTTCGGTCGAAGAACGTGAGGGGCGGGTCTCTCACATGTCGACCGGAACGGGGAACAGAGCGCGTCGGAGGGTGTCGAACGCGGATCTGGCAGATACCATGGGGGGTATGTCGAAGTCGATCGCAGCGTGCCCCTCCTGCGGCACCAGGAACCGTCTCCCCGAAGCCGCCAACGGCAGCCCCCGCTGCGCCTCCTGCAAGGAGCCGTTGCCCTGGCTGGTGAACAGCACCGACGCCACGTTCCAGAAGGCCGTCGACACCGACCAGCTCGTGCTCGTCGACCTGTGGGCGCCCTGGTGCGGCCCGTGCCGCATGGTCGCCCCCGTGCTCGAGAAGCTCTCGAACGACATGGTGGGCCAGGTCAAGGTCGTCAAGGTGAACGTCGACGAGAACCCGATGGTCGCCCACGAGTACAACGCCCGCAGCATCCCGATGCTGCTCTTCATGCGCAACGGCGAGCTGGTCGACACCGTGATCGGCGCGCAACCCGAACACCTGCTGCGCGGCCACATCGACAAGCTGCTCGCAGCTGTATGACCGGTCGCTCCGGCGTCACCTACAGGTCCACCCAGTCCGCCTACATCATCCCGCTCGTCCTGGCCGTCGCTTCCGTCGCGGCAGGCTTCTGGGCGGCATCGACCGACGACGACGCGGCGCTCATCGCCTGGGCGGTCCTCGCCTTCGTGACGATCGTCGGCTTCATGTTCTCCCGGCTCACCGTCCTGGTCGGCAAGGGGCAGGTGCTCGCCGAGTTCGGCCTGGGGTGGCCGCGGCGCCGGCATCGCCTTGACGAGGTCACGGGGATCGAGCAGGTCCGCAACAAGTGGTGGCACGGATGGGGTCTCCGCTGGATCCCCAACGGGACGATGTTCAACGTGTGGGGGCTCGACGCCGTCGAGTTGCAGCTCGAGTCGGGCAAGGTCTTCCGGATCGGAACCGACGAGCCGGCACAGCTGAAGGCCGCTCTCGAGGCGGAACAGGCCCGTCTGGGCCCGCGTTCGATGCTCGACTCATCGGGCGACGACGACCCCGCCGGCGATTGAGAGGCTCAGCGGGGAGAGAAACGGGATCGACGGACCGGCGTGCTGGGCAGTCCTCTGAGCAGGGATGACGAAGATCCCGACCGAATCGCGAAGCCCCCGGTCGTGCCCCCTCCGCGCGGCCGCTGAGTCGCGATACGGCCGATCGACCCTCCCTGGCGTGGTTCCGGCGCGCGAGCCTTGTCACATGGACCTCGGGGAACGAATGGACCTGCTCACCCATGCTTTCGAGCGCGAGGACGTCGACCTCGTCCGACAACTCCTCTCACCTGACGCCCGTGTGCGGCGCAACAACGGTGAGGAGCGTGGCGTCGACCTTCTGATCGCCACCATCTCCGGTCTGGAGGATGCGGAGGTCGCGGTCAAGTACTCCGACGTCCGCCGAGTGATCGGTGACGATGCTGTTGCCGAGCAACACCTGGTCACGTTGATCAAACCCGACGGGACGTCGGCCAGTTCGGAAGCATGCCTCGTCGCCCGCTTCGACGAGACCGGTCTCGTCACGCGGCTCGACGAGTACATCGACTCGTCGGCGCTGGCGGGCCTCGCCGAGTGACGACCGTGCGCGTCCGCGCCACCGTGCGCGGACGGGTCCACGGCGTCTGGTACCGCGACAGTTGCGACAGCGTGGCGCGCTCGCTCGGAGTGAAGGGCTGGGTGCGCAACCTGCCCGACGGCTCGGTCCAGGTGGTCGCCGAGGGTGATCGCGACGCGGTGAACGAACTCCTCCAGTGGTGCCATGGGGGTCCCCCTCGGGCGAACGTCACCGGGGTCGATGTCGTCGACGAACAACCCACGGGCGAGCGGGAGTTCCGCGTCCGCTACTGAACGCCGAACGGGCCCTGTGCGTGGTGCGCCCCGCTCAACACGACCACCATCACACACGGTTCCTCGAACGGGTTCCTCCACGCGTGGCGCGTGCCGTTCTGCACCACGGTGTCGCCCGGGCCGACCTCGACGGTCGCTCCGTCGTCGAGTTCGAGGATGCAGCGGCCCGACACCACGTACTCGAAGTCGATCGTGGCCGTGGTGTGCATGCCCGGCGCCTCCGGCTCCATGTGCCCGGCCATCCCCGGGAGCAGCTCCTCGATCTCCACGAGGGCTGCCTCGATGTCGATCTCGCCGAGCGGCGCCATCGAATCAGGTGCCACCGTGAACAGGCCGAAGCGGATCCCTCCCAGTGGAGGGAAGTAGGACAGGCCGGTCGGCGTCGCGCCGTCGTCGGGGTAGTTCGGTGGTGCGTCGGTACCCCACAGCCGATGGAACTCGTATCCCGGCAACAGGCCGAGCGTGATGCCCTCCACCTCCTCGTCGCTGGCGAAGACGGCCGTGCCGTCGGCGTCGTGGCCCGTGGCCACTCTGCGAACCTTCATCGTCGATCCCCTTTCGTTGATGAGGTCGGTCAGTCTCGCGCGACCCGGCGAACGACGCGGTCCGTGTGACACGCGCCGTCTTCCCCGACGGGGATGGCATCTCTACACTCGCGGCGCATGGGGGACGTCGAGACCATCATCTTCAATCCGCTCGAACCGGGCTACATCGAGGACCCGTTCGACCACCTGGCCGAGATCCGCGACCTCGACCCGGTTCACGAGTCCCCGTTCGGCGGGTGGATGCTCTTCCGGTACGACGACGTGTCCCGCCTCTTGCGCGACCCCAAGATGAGCTGCGACGAGAGCAACCTCGTGGTATGGGACCAGCAGCGCGTGGCGATGTTCGAAGAGGCCTACGACGGCAACTTCGAGGAATCGACCAGCCTGCTGTTCGTCGACCCGCCCGACCACACCCGGCTGCGCCGTCTCGTGAGCAAGGCCTTCACCCCCACGGTGATCGAGGCGCTGCGACCGATGGTGCGACGGATGGTCGACGAGATGCTCGACGAGATGGAGGAGGCCGGCACCACCGACGTGGTCCACGATCTCGCCTTCCCGCTTCCGTTCGACGTGATCTCCGAGATGCTGGGCATGCCCGAGGCCGACAAGGACCTCATCGCCGGCTGGTCGGCCGCCCTCGTCAAGACGCTCGACCCGATCCTCGACGAGGCAGCGGTGAAGGAAGCGGCCGAGGCCGACCGCAACATGTCGAGGCACCTGGCCGGTGTCATCGAGTGGAAGCGCCAGAACCCGGCCGACGACATCCTCACCAAGATGATCGAGGCCGAGGAGGACGGTGACCGGCTCTCCACCCGTGAGCTGCAGGACCAGGTGTCGCTGCTGTTCGTGGCCGGCCACGAGACCACGGTCAACCTCATCGGAACCGGCATCTACGAGCTGATGCGCCACCGTGAGCAGTGGGAGTTGCTGCGGAACGACCCGGACCTCGATGCCAACGCGGTCGAGGAGTTGCTGCGTTTCGTCGCGCCGGTGCAGTTCTCGCGCCGGATCACAGTGGGCGAGCCCGTGGAGTACGGAGGGCGCATGATCCCCGCCGGCGTCGGCGTGTCGGCGGGCCTCGCCTCGTCGAACCGGGACCCCGAGAAGTGGGGCCCGACCGCCGACCAACTCGACATCACCCGCGAGGGTGCCAACCAGCACCTCTCGTTCGGGAGCGGCATCCACCTCTGTCTCGGCATGTCGCTGGCCAAGCTCGAAGCCCAGGAGGCCATCGGCCGGTTCGTCCGCCGCTTCCC
>CBFCWZ010000337.1:0-3814 GCA_965601935.1 uncultured Ilumatobacteraceae bacterium | reverse complement strand
GCTGCTCGTGAAGGGCGACACCTTCCAGACATCCATCGCCGCCGAACGCGTCGAGGCCGCCATCACTCCGGAGAACACCCGCAAGGCCGACGCCGCCCTCGGTCTCTTCAGCACCCATGTCGACGTCGGAGCGCTGGAGGAGCGGATCGCCCTCGCCGACTCGCACGTCATCACGCCGGTGATGTTCCAGTACGAGTTGCTGGAGCGGGCCCGAGCAGCCGGCACACGGATCGTGCTCCCCGAGGGGAACGACGACCGCATTCTGCAAGCGGCCGACCGGATCGTGCGCCGAGGCGTGTGCGAGGTGACCCTCCTCGGTGACGAGCCGACCGTCCGGCAGCGCATCGCCCACCTCGACCTCGAACTGCCTGATGTCCACGTGGTCAACCCACTCGAGAGCGAGCTGCTCGACCAGTTCGCCCAGCGCTACCACGAGCTGCGTGGGCACAAGGGGATCACCCTCGAGCGGTCGCACGACATCATGACCGACGTCAGCTACTTCGGCACGATGATGGTGAAGGAGGGCCTCGTCGACGGGATGGTCTCGGGCGCCGCCCACACCACCGCCCACACCATCCGTCCCGCTCTCGAGTTCATCAAGACAAGACCTGGCACCGCGATCGTGTCGAGCGTGTTCCTCATGCTCCTCGCCGATCGCGTGCTCGTGTACGGCGACTGTGCCGTCAACCCCGACCCCGACGCCGACGCCCTCGCCGACATCGCGATCTCCTCTGCCGAGACCGCGATGCTGTTCGGGATCGAACCCCGGATCGCCATGCTGAGCTACTCCACCGGCGCCTCTGGTCGTGGCGCCGACGTCGACAAGGTCCGCGAGGCCACCGAGCGGGTCCGCCGGCTGCGACCCGACCTCCAGGTGGAAGGTCCGATCCAGTACGACGCCGCGATCGACGCCGAGGTCGGCCAGAGCAAGCTCCCGGGGAGCGATGTCGCCGGTCACGCCAACGTGTTCGTCTTCCCCGACCTGAACACCGGCAACAACACCTACAAGGCGGTTCAGCGTTCGGCCGGCGCCGTCGCCGTCGGACCGGTCCTGCAGGGCCTGAACCAGCCGATCAACGACCTCTCCCGCGGCGCCATGATCACCGACATCGTCAACACGGTTGCCATCACGGCGATCCAGGCCGGTGGCGCGTCATGACAACATCTGCCCCATGAGGGTCCTGGTCCTGAACTGCGGCAGTTCGTCGATCAAGTACGTGCTGGTCGACGTCGCAACAGGCGAGAAGGCACTCCACGGCGTTCTCGAGGAAGTAGCCGACCATCAGGCTGCGCTCCGCGACCTCGTCGATGCCGTCGCCGACGAACAGGTCGATGCCGTGGGTCATCGAGTCGTCCACGGTGGCGAGGAGTTCACCGAACCGACCCTCATCGACGACCACGTGATCGACGTTCTCGAGAGCCTCGTTCCGCTCGCTCCGCTGCACAACCCGGCCAACATCAGCGGCATCCGGGCGGCCCGCGCGGTGTGGCCCGACGTCGCCCAGGTCGCCGTGTTCGACACCGCGTTCCATCGCACCCTGCCCGCCGCCGCCTTCCGCTACGCAGTGCCGACTTCCTGGTACACCGAGCACAGCGTCCGCCGCTACGGGTTCCACGGCACCTCGCACGCCTACGTGGCGCGGCGCGCCGCAGGCGTCCTCGGCCGGCCCCTCGACGAGCTGGACCTCATCACGGCGCACCTCGGCAACGGCGCCTCGATCGCTGCGATCGCGGGCGGCCGCAGCGTCGACACCTCGATGGGTCTCTCCCCCCTCGAGGGCCTCGTCATGGGAACCCGCTCGGGCGACATCGACCCGGCCGTGGTCGCCCACGTCGCGCAGGCACAGGCCCGCGACCCGCTCGACGTGATCGACGACCTGACCCGGCGGAGCGGCCTCCGCGGGCTCTGTGGCGACTCCGACATGCGCACGATCACCGAACGCGCCGATGCCGGCGACGACGACGCCGCCCTGGCGATGGACGTCTTCGCCCATCGGGTGAAGAAGTACCTCGGTGCCTACCTCGCTGTCCTCGGCGGCTGCGACGCCATCGTGTTCACCGGCGGCATCGGGGAGCACAACGCGCGCATTCGCGCCGCCGCGTGCTCCGACCTGAAGCGTCTCGGGATCGACCTCGACCGTGGCCGCAACGAGGCCGCGGAAACGATCGTGTCGACCGACGACTCCCCCACCGCGATCCTCGTCATCCCCACCGACGAAGAACACGAGATCGCCGACCAGACCGCAGCGGTCGTCGGCTGACCCGCGCTCTACCAGTCGATTCCGCGATCGCGGAGGGCTTCGAGCAGGCCGTCGACGGTGCCGTCGACGGCAACCCGGGTCACAGGGACCCGGTGCACGTCCGGCCGCGTGGCCGCGACCTCCTGGAGCGCCGCGTGCATCTCGCCGACCGGGTCGACCGAGGTCGAGCGGTCGATGAGAACGGACGCATCGGGGTTCTCACCCGCATCTCGACGGGCCTCCACGAGTGGATTGCCTCCTCCGCGGTCACATCCAGCAGCAGGTGGACGAAGTGGCCGTCGCAGGCGGCCACGACCGTTTCCAAGCGCTCGATGAAGGTGAGCCTCCCGAGGAACTGCGGCACCACGACGTCGTGACCCGCCCCGAGGTGCGCCGCGGCCATCGCCGCGGCCAGATCGCGGGCGGCCAGCCCCGCTTCGAGCGGCTGCTCGGACCAACCGCCGATGTGGGCCCGAACGATGTCGAGGTCGAGGTTCAGCGCCAGCGGCCGACGTGCCACGAGACGGTCGGCCAGCGTCGACTTCGGATGCGGGCGGACCGTTCAGCAGGGCGAGTGCCGGCAGGTGACCCTGACGGCCGGGCCTCAGAACTGGCCGTTCTGTTGGAGGAGTTCGAACTCCTCCACGGTCATCAGGACCGACCTCGCCTTCGAACCCTCGCTGGGCCCGACTACACCGCGCTGTTCGAGGAGATCCATGATGCGGCCGGCGCGGGCGAAGCCCACTTTGAGCTTGCGTTGCAGCATGGAAGTGGAGCCGAGCTGGCTGCGGACCACCAGTTCCATCGCCTGGCGCATCATCGCAGTGTCTTCGTCTTCCTCGCCGGCACTGAACGCGTTCGAGTCGTTGGTGACGTCGAGGTCGTCGGAGAAGCCGCCGGCCGGTCGGGGTGTGCCACCGGTGGCCCCGAGCGGCATCGAGGTCTGACCGGGCACGCCTCCACCGACATCGTCGTCGGAGTCCTCGACGATGGCTGCGGACACGACCGGCTCGGGGGCCTGGGCCCTCCAATGGGCCACGACCTTGCGCACCTCGTCCTCACTGACGAAGGAACCCTGGATGCGGTTGGCCACCGACGAGTTGCCGGGCAGGAGCAACATGTCGCCCTTGCCGACCAGTTTCTCGGCCCCGGGCTGGTCGAGGATGACCCGGGAGTCGGTGAGGCTCGACACCGCGAAGGCCATGCGCGCGGGAACGTTGGCCTTGATGACGCCGGTGATCACGTTCACCGACGGGCGCTGCGTGGCGACGATGAGATGGATGCCGACCGCCCGGGCCTTCTGGGCGATGCGGGTGATCGACTCCTCGACGTCGCGCGCAGCGACCATCATCAGATCGTTCAGCTCATCGACCACGACCACGATGAACGGCAGGTGCTCGTAGGGCGTGTCGGTGCCCGGCGGCGGTGCGAGCTCGCCGGCTTTGACGGCCTTGTTGTAACCCGTGACGTCGCGGTAGCCGACCTCGGAGAGGAGGTCGTAACGGCGCTCCATCTCCTTGACTGCCCAGCCGAGGGCGTTGGCCGCCTTCTTCGGATTGGTGACCGGCTGGGTG
>CBFCWZ010000336.1:0-3815 GCA_965601935.1 uncultured Ilumatobacteraceae bacterium | reverse complement strand
TCACCACCGAGAACATGCACTTCTTCGACATCGACACCCGCCAAGCCATCTGGGAGTAGGCCCGCCGAAGCCATGCTCGGAATCGGGAGACAGAACGGTACGCCATGACCGACGACCACATGAGCGACATGGAAGCCATGATGTGGAACGTCGAGCGCGACCCCTGGCTCGACCCCAACGGCGGCGGCATCGCCATCTACGACCGGCCGCTCGACGCCGATCTGTTCCGTCACGGCATGCGCCGTGCCGTCGCCGAGGTGCCCCGCCTACGTCAGCGAGTGGTATCCGGGCTCGGTCCGCTGACCACACCTCGCTGGGTGCACGACCACGAGTTCGACCTCGACTGGCACGTCCGGCGGATCGGTGCCCCGGGGGACGGCTCGCTGCGAGAACTGCTGGACTACTTCGGCCCCTGGCTCCAGGACTCCTACGACCACACCCGGCCGCTCTGGATGTACATCCTCGTCGACGGCCTGGCCGACGGCCGGGGGGCGCTGCTCACGAAGATCCACCACGCCGTGGGCGACGGTGAGAGCCTCGTCAAGATGTCACTCGCCTACACCCGCGACGAGCGCGACGCTCCCCCGCCCCCCGACGTCGATCTCGAATCGATCATCGCTGACGCCCCCGCCGACAGCGCTGGGTTCACCTCCTCGGCGCGGGACGCCATCGAGCAGGGGTTCAAGCTGCCGGTCGACCTCGGCCGGAGGGCACTGCGCAACATCGCCGGACCGCGAGCCGTGGGGCGCGCCGGATCGGAGGCGGCCGACCTCGTGAAGACCGCCAACGAGCAACTCCGGCCGGCCGGCTCACACCTCTGGCGGACGCGCTCACGGCGCCGGCACGTCGACGCCTTCAGCCTGCCCTTCGAATCGGTCCACGCGGCCGCCCGGGCCCGAGGTGGCACGATCAACGACTTCTTCCTCACCGGGGCCGTCGAGGCCGGGGTGCGCTACCACGAAGAACTCGACGAGGCACCCGAGCGGTTCCACATCACGCTCGTGGTCAACACCCACTCCCAGAGCGACGAGTCGGCCAATGCCTTCAGCCCCATCCCGATCGAGGTCGCCGGGACGCCGATCCCGCTCGCCGACCGTTTCACGGCGATCCACGAGCTCGTCGGGGCGAAGCGGGCCGAGGTGCACGGAGCAGGGCCGCTCGCCGCGGTGGCCCCGGTGGTCAACCTGCTGCCGCTCCCGCTGATGAGCGGCGTCGCCCGCGACCAAGCGGCGAAGATCGACTTCGCCACCAGCAACCTTCCCGGATTCCGGGGCGAGACCTTCGTCGCGGGGGCGAAGACGTTGCACCTCTACCCATTCGGTCCCGTCGCCGGAACCGCGTTCAACCTCACGATGATGTCCACCGACGACATGCTCGACGTGGGGATCAACCTCGATCCCGCCGCCGTCACCGAGCCGGATCTGCTGGTGTCCCACATGCAGGCGGCCTACGCCGATCTACTGGCCACCGGGTGACGGCTTGGCGAGGTCGTCGACGACGTCGGCGTTGGGGAGGGCGGTGAGCAATTCGGGCGGACCGACGACCTTACAGCTGCGGCTGCCGCCGCCGAGGACGATCTGTTCGCGTTCCATCACCCTGGCGTCGATCCAGAGGGGGAGATCTCCCGGCAGGGCGAAGGGGGTGACGCCGCCGATGGCCATGCCGGTCAGCTCCGCGGTGACCTCGGCGGGGGCGAACGAGGCCTTCTTCACGCCGAGGCGCGTGCGGACGACCTTGTTCACGTCGAGGCGAGTGTGGGCCAGCACCACGCAGACCGCGAAAACGGGCGGGTCGACCTTGCCGATGACGACGATCGTGTTGGCGGAGTCCTCCATCGAGTAGCCGTACGCCTCGACGAAGTCGGCGGTGTCGGCGAGAGCCGGGTCACAGTCGACGACCTCGTGGTCGATGCCGAGCCCGGCGACTGTCTGCCGAACGGTGGCCTCTATGGCATCCATCACATCGGGATCGTAACGATCCGCTCGTATCGTTGACGCCGTGCAACTCCCCCTCCCCTCCACCAGCGCGGCGTTCGGCGCCCTCAACTCGGTCGTCCGGCCTGCGGTCCGGGCGGGGTTCGCCAACCCCTGGCCGATCGGCAGCGGACTCGTGATCCTCCAGACCACCGGCCGTGTGAGCGGCCTACAACGTCAGGTGCCCGTGGTGTCCACCCGTCTCGGCAACCGCGTGACGGTGAGTACCTTCCGCTCCGACTCGCAGTGGCTCGCCAACATCGAGGCCTACCCGTCGGTGACCGTCTATCTGGGCGGCCGCCCGATCTCGGGAACTGCCCAGGTGAATCGCGGCTTCCTCAGCCTCGTCGAGATCGTGCTCGACCCCTCCGACGACGGCTCGGAGCCAGAGGCCGACGTCGTCGCTGCGGCCTGACGTCAGTCCGGCGCCGTCACCGGAACACAGTCGTCGCCGCACCCGGTCGACGAACCGGCGAAGCCCTCGGGTGCGGGTCGGTGCAGCACCGCCCACGTCGGGGCGAAGCGCAACGTCTGTTCGTCCACGGCTGCGGTGCCGTCGACGATGAGGCTGTAGCCACCTCGCTCCGCGGGTGGGTAGCACAGCGTGACGGCGGGACGCTCCGCTGCACCGTTGGCGGTTCCCTTCCCCACCTGGGTCACGAGGAGGTCGCCCTCCCACTCGGGTGTCACCGCCACCACGTGCGGACGCCCGTCGTCGCGCACAGTGAGCAGGTACGCCCAGTCGTAGTCGCCGAGCGCCTTCGCCAGGTCCGGGATCTGCACAGGAATGCTCACACCGCCAACCCTACGCGGGCACCGACGCGGCCGGCACGCCCGCCATCGCGCTACGAGTGAACCAGGAGGGGAATGCGCGCACGAGGTCGCGTCGACCGGCCACTCGGATCTCACCGGACCGGACCTGGTCCTGCCAGCGTGTACTCCCCATCCAGTAGGTGATGAGACCGAGGGCGTGGGCTTCGACGAGAAGATCCACCTCATGGCCCGGATCCGTGAGGCACACGTCTGCATCGTCACTCTCGAGCACCAGCCAGAAGTGGCGGCGCTTGCACGTGGAACCGGTGATGTCGAACTGCACCACGACACGCCGCTCCGGCAGAGATTCGTGGAGGACACACCGGTGCATGTCCCACAGCAGCAGGCTGGCATCGAGGTTGTCCGGTTCCATGTCGGCGCGGGCCCAACGTTGCCCCCAGACGCCCATCGCCTGGAGGATCGGGCCCAGTTCGTCCCCGGCCTCGGTCAGGCGGTACTCCACGCCATCCGACGACTCGGTACGTACGACCACTCCCGCGCGCTCGAGCGACTTCAGACGACTCGACAAGAGCGATGGCGACATGCGCGGGACCCCGCGACGAATGTCGTTGAACCGGGTACTGCCGCTCCACAGCTCACGCACGACGAGCGGAGACCACCGCTCGGTCAGCACCTCGGCCGTCGCCGCGATCGGGCAGAACTGTCCGTATCCCCTCATCTCCCAAGAGTAAGGACGCTCCGTCGGCCCGGCCAGTACAGATTTCCTACTTGGCGCCCACGCTCTGCCGGGTGAACATGGAGACCGGCTCACGAAGGGGGACCGATGGGCACCACGACAATCGACGAACTCGCGGCCGGCCTCGCCGGAGATGTGGTCACGCCGAGCTCGGGCGACTACGACGAGACCCGGCAGATCTGGAACGGCGACATCGACCGCAGGCCCGCGGCGATCGCTCGATGCAGAGGCGTCGCCGATGTCCAGGCGGTAGTGCGGTTCGCCCGCGAACACGACCTGGAGGTGGCAGTGCGCGGAGGTGGCCATGCGGTCGCGGGCCACGCACTCGTCGA
>CBFCWZ010000335.1:0-3857 GCA_965601935.1 uncultured Ilumatobacteraceae bacterium | reverse complement strand
CTCGGTGACCGACACGACGACGTGGTCGCCGTCGAGGGCGTAGGAGACGTTCGAACTCTGCGGGCGTCCATCGCGTTTCGTCGTGATCAGGATGCCGTTGTGTTTGTCGGCGAGGAAGGAGCGCGCGGTGGTGAGGTCCATCCCCCCATCGTTGCAGTGTGGCTCGACCCTGTTTGCGACTGATCCACTCGACGGGACTCGCGCACGCCACCGACGACGAATGCGCCGGTGGCGTAGGATCTCGTCAGGAAACAAGCCCTTGCCAGGAGCGGGAGTGCACAGATCTCACCTGCCGTGTGGACGTTTCGCATGGCTCATGCCGGCAATCGGTCCGAGCGCCGGAATCGTCGCGGAGCCCGGAGCTGAATCCCGCTCGGCCGCGCCCACCGGGAATGTGACCTTCCGAGGAACGGAACGATGAACGGGCGCAGGGGGACGCCGGAACTCCCGCCCCTGGCAGTCGTGTCCGCCGTTCTGTCGATTGCCCGACGCTGTCGGCCCACCGAGGCGGTGGCCTGACGGACGCGATCGCTCCGGCGTCAGCCGGCCCGGACCCGCTCGCACTGTATGTCCCGCGGCTCGTCCGCGAGTGGGCGAGTGACCCGGCGACCGCCGACGAACTGCACCAGTCGATCTCCGGGTCGATGCTGTTCGCCGACGTGTCCGGCTTCACGAAGCTGTCCGAGCGGCTGGCCAAACGCGGTCGGGTCGGGTCCGAGGCGATCACCGGCATCATCGACCGCTGCTTCACCGAGCTGATCGACGAGGGCTATCGGCACGGCGGAACACTCCTCCAATTCGGGGGTGACGCAGTGCTGCTCTTCTTCCGGGGCGAGCATCACGAGCTGCGCGCCGCCGGCGCGGCGCTGGCCATGCGGGCCAGCCTGCGGGTCACCCGCGAGGATCTCCCCGTGGTGGGTCGGGCACCGCTGTCGATGACCCTCGGCGTCCATTCGGGCCACTTCGACTTCTTCCTGGTCGGCTCCTCCCACCGCCAGCTCGTCGTCGGCGGCCCGGCCGCCTCCCGACTCGTCGAGCTGGAGGACCAGGCTTCGCGGGGGCGGATCCTGATCAGTGCGGAAACGGCATCGACGCTGCCTGCCGGCAACGTCGGACCGCAGGACTCCACCGGGTTCCGGCTGCAGGGCCGGCTCTCCCCTCCAGCGCCTGGCCCTGTCGAGTTCCTCGACGCCGATCTCGACATGGCGAACTTCGTCGCCAAGGAGATCCGCCACGCCGTCACCCAGGGCGCCGTCCACTCCGAGCACCGCACGGCCACGCTCGCCTTCGTCCACTTCCGCGGTGTCGACGATGTGCTCACCGAACACGGACCCGCCGAACTGGCGTCGCGGCTCGACGCGCTCATGGTCGGTGTGCAGGAGGCGATCGACCCGCGCGACATCTGCTTGCAGTCGGTCGACGTGGACTCGAATGCCGGGAAGCTCTACCTCACGGCCGGGGTGCCGCGGAGCACGGGTGCCGACGAAGAGGCCATGCTCCTCGCCGTGCGTGACATCGTCGATCTCGACGTCGGGCTCGCCGTACGGGCGGGGGTGAACAGCGGGTCGGTGTTCATGGGCGACATCCGGACCAGTCACCGCAACACGTTCGCCACGATGGGCGACGCGGTGAACCTGGCCGCCCGGGTGATGGGGAAGTCAGCCGTCGGGACCGTGCTGGCCACGCCCCCAGTGCTGGACCGGTCGCGCACCCTCTTCGCCGAGACCCCGCGCGAGCCGTTCGTGGTCAAGGGAAAGGCGAAGCCGGTCGAGGCGACGATCGTGGGCCCCGCCAAGGGCGTACGCCCTGGGATCGGCGCCAGCGATCTTCCCACCGTGGGGCGCGACGACGAACTCGCCGCCTTCGCCGCGGTCGAGGCCGACGTGCTGGCCGGACGGGGACGCTTCGTCGAGGTCGTGGCCGACGCCGGAGCCGGCAAGAGCCGCCTGCTCGACGAGTTCGAGCTCCGCGGTGAGCGGCTCCGCTTCCACCGTGGTCGCAGCCGGTTGTACCAGTCCGCCACGCCGTACTTCCCGTTCGGTGAGCTGTTGCGCGAGGTGTACGGAATGGCGGGCCTGCCACTCGCGGAGCAGAAGGAGATGTTGCGCGGACTCGCCGCAACCGCCGGCGTGACCGACTCACTGGCGCTGATCGGTCAGGTCGTCGGCGTGGACATGGAGGGAACCGTCCCCGACGACGCGGAGGTGCGCAAGAGCCGCCTGGAGCAGGCCACCGTGGCCCTATTGGCGGCAACCCTGACCGAGCCGATCGCGCTGTGCGTGGAGGACGCCCATTGGATGGACGATCCGTCGCGGGATCTCCTGGCTGCGCTCGCCGGTGACGTCGCTGCCCGACCATGGCTGCTGCTGGTGGCGCGCCGGCGTAGCGGTGGTGCAGTGGAGGCCGATCCCGACCTCCGACTCGAACTGAGGCCGCTACCGCAATCGGCGATGGTCTCGCTGGTCAGAGCCGCCACCACAGAGGCCCCCCTGCCGTCCCACGTCGTCGATGCACTGGTTGCCCGCAGCGACGGGAACCCGTTGTTCCTGCTGGAGATGGTGAACGGTGTCCAGTCCGGCGCCGACGTCGAGTCCCTGCCGACCTCGGTCGAGGGGCTGCTGACCGCACGGATCGACCGACTGGCGACCGACGACCGGGCGCTGCTGCGCCATCTCGCAGTGCTCGGGAACGAGTTCGACCAGCGGTACGTGAGCGATGTCGTGCCACCGTCGGTCCA
Source organism: uncultured Ilumatobacteraceae bacterium (assembly GCA_965601935.1). Classification (GTDB taxonomy): domain Bacteria; phylum Actinomycetota; class Acidimicrobiia; order Acidimicrobiales; family Ilumatobacteraceae; genus CBFCWZ01. Next base: position 1,120 of record CBFCWZ010000335.1, on the reverse strand, counting down.
GGCAGAGACCGGTCAGGCACTGCTCCGGCTCAACGACTTCGTGATGCTCGACGAGCGCGGATGGGTGAGCTTCCGACACCACCTGGTCCGCGACGTCGCCTACGAGGGCCTGCCGTATCGCACCCGCCGGGAACTGCATTCGGCGGTTGCCGAATCACTTCGCGAGCGGGCCGGCGACCAGGTCGACGAGGTCGCCCCTCTGCTGTCCGTTCACTACTGGCGGGCCCGCCGTCCGCACGAGGCCTGGACCTACTCGGTGATGGCGGGTGACCAGGCCGCGGCCGCCTACGCCAATGCCGATGCAGTCGAGCTCTATCGCCGGGCCCTCTCCGTTGCCGGCCAGTTGCAGCTGCGCGACTCCGACATCGTCGACACACTCGAGAAGTGTGGCGATGTGCAGCGACTGGCCGGTCTCACCGAGGACTCGAGGCGCTCGTACGTCCGGGCCCGACGCCTGGCGCCGATGGACCCTGTCACCCGCGCCCGGATGGAACTCAAGAAGGCGATCCTCGACGATCGGCTCGGCCGCCTCACGTCGGCGATCCGGGACCTTCGACGTGGCGAGCGTGAATTGGCCGGCGAGGAGTCGGTCGGGGTCCGACGCCTGCGCGGCCAGCTGGCCGGGTGGGAGGCCTCGGTGCGCATCCACCAGGGGCGTCTCGCCGACGCACGGACTGCCAGCCGTCGTGCCATCTCGTTCGCCGAGCCGGTTGGGGACCAGACGACCTGTGCCCGAGCGTTCATCACCCTCGACTACGCCAGATGGGCACTCGGTGAGCGGCCCGACTGGTCGGACTCCCGACGCGCCCTCGACATCTACGCCGAACTGGGCGACCTCTCCGGCCAAGCTTCTGCGTTCAACAACCTCGGGGTCGTCGCCGTTGCCGAACGGCGTTTCGAGGAGGCGGCGGGGTACTACCGCCGGTCGCGTGTCGTACGCGAGCAGATGGGCGACTCATCGGGCCTCGCCCTCGCCGACGCCAACCTCGCCGAGGTCCTGATCGAGCAGGGCGACCTCGACACCGCCGATGAACTGCTGGACGAGGCGCTCGCCGTCTGGCGTGCCGCGCGCGACCTCGGCGATGTCCCGTTCGCCCTGCAGATGAAAGGCATCGTGGCG
>CBFCWZ010000334.1:0-3861 GCA_965601935.1 uncultured Ilumatobacteraceae bacterium | reverse complement strand
GGTCGACGACGTCGTCGACGCCCGTTACCCCGATCTGCAGCACTCGCCGGTCCGACGTGGTTGGGACGCGGCCGGCTGGGCGGGTGGCCGCCTGGCCGCCGACGAGGCCCAGCTCAGCTTTGCCGACCTTCCCGATGCCGACGTCGAGCGACGGCCCGAGGCGGACCCACTCGAGATCCGCCCCGCCAGCTGACCCGCGTTCCGATCCGTCACCTCGTCGTGAGGGCGGTGCCGGAGGCCGCCGACCGCCACTGCTCGGTTGCCGACCACCGTCGTTGTCCGGTGTCGCCGACCCATGGCCGAGGAGACGGCGCAGGGGAACGTATCCGCAAACGGAGCGGTGACCTCGCACCGCCTGCCGCGCTCGGCCACGGCGGCCTCGAACTCGTCCCTGGCGAGCCCGCTCACCCCGTGACCTCGCCGCTGGGCGGTTGCCAGGTCTCGGCCTCGGATCAGTCGGTGAACCGTGCCAGCCGAAGGGAGCGGAGGTTGGCGGTGAACCGGTGAGGGTCGAAGGCCTGTGGGTCGAACCGTCCGCCGCCCTGTCCGGCTGTCCATTCGGCAACCTCACGATGTTCGGGATGGGATGGGTCGGCGAGGACCTCGAGGAGTCGCTCGTAACCCCACGGTCCGCCGCAGTCCTCGGGCGGGCACGCTCGCCGACCTCCGGTGCACGCCGGCACTTGCTGGCCGGGCGTCGGCACCACGATCTTCTCGATCTCGATCAGGTGCTCCCAGTTGTCCCCGAAGTCGTAGGTGTACCGGAACGATGTTGCGGAGCCCACGGCCTCGTCGAGTCGGGCCTGACTCGCGTCTCGAACGGGCGGCCCGAAGTCCCAGTCGGGGTCAGGAATGCCATAGCGGGCCCGGCCGATCTCGAACTCGTACAGGTGATAGTTCCACCAGCCGAACGCGGCCTGAATCACTTCGTGGAGATCGTGGAGGGACGTCGAGCCATCGACGAGGACGCGTCGCCAGACGGGTGGTCGTGTCCCCTGAATCGTCACCTTCAATTGGTGGAGACTGGCCTTCGGGCCTGGAGCCGCAGGGAGCGGCTGCTGGGCGGAGGATCGTGTCCGGAACGCCACCACGTTCGGCTGATCGAACCCCAGAACGGCCGCGAGTTCGCGATCGGCGGAGCCCGACCGTGCATGCAGCGGCCCGAGCGGCATGTCGGCCAGCTCGAGCGACAGCTCGTCGAGATCGAGCCCGTCCAACTGCCAACGCAGCTTGCCGTGGAAGGCGAACTCGTTCATCACGCCGACAGTGCTGCGGTCGTTCGTCGGCGCGATCCGTACTTCGCTCATCGCCTCCAGTTCTGCTGCGATGAATGTCTCGTCGGCACCGTGCCGCCTCAGGATGGTGCAGATTGCGAGGGGGGCGCGCTCCGGGAGTGACGCGGACGGTGCAAGCGGAACGAACACCGGCAGGAGGGTGCGCTGGTTCACGAGCAGGGCGACGTTCGGTCGCCAGAAGAGAGCCGTCGCGAACCAGTCGCCGAGCAGGGTCGTGGAGGCGTCGTCCGGCCCGGCAGCGGGCGCCTTCAGCCGGTCGCGGAGGTTCTTGGTGCCACGGACGACGAGCATCCGTTCATCCTCGCGCGGACCGATCTGGTGAGACCCGTCGGGTCGCCGGTGGGGAGTCGGACCCGATCCCTACTCGACCGGAGCGACCGTGGCGGAGCCGCCGTCGACTCGGACGAGGTCGCCGTCCCGCAACGCTTCCGATGCGGTGGGGACACTGAGAACACACGGCAGGGCGTACTCCCTCGCCAAGGTGGCTGGGTGGCTGAGCGGGCCGCCTTGTTCGGTCACCAGACCGCCGATGATGTCGAAGATGGGGGACCAGCTGGCTTGGGTGATGGGGCAGACGACGATGTCGCCGGGTCGGATCTTGTAGAACTCGCTGGGGTCCTTGATGATGCGGACCGGGCCGTCGGCGATGCCGGGGCTGCCGGGGATTCCCCGTAGAACGTTCGCGTCGTCTTCTGTCTGAGTTGGGGGTTCGGGTTGGGCGGCTTTCAGACTCCAGCCGAGGGCGCCGATGGTGTCGCGATGGGCCTTGGGCATCAGCTCGACGAGATCGGGCATGGCGGGGGCGGGGCCGACGTGGTCGGGGAAGTCGTTGGCTTGGGCCCAGTGGTGCTCGCCTCTGCGTCTCGCGATGTCGGGGGTGGTGGTGAGTTCGCCTCGGAGCATCTCGACGACTTCGTCCCGCTCCAGGAAGAAGACGTCTCCCTGATCCTCCAGACGGCCTGAGGCCTCGAGGCGTTGGCCGGCTTCGAGGGCGGCGAAGCGGACGTTGGTGATGGCTTCGAGGACGGTGCCTTCTGTTTCGTCACCGGTGGGGCGGGTGCGCCTGGCGAGATGGAGGAGCTCGTCGAAGCGTTTGCGGTCCTTCGAGGTGAGGGCGGTGCGGGCCGTGTCGGCGGCGTCTTCTGCGGCGGCTGTCGAGTCTCTGTCCTCCCGCTCGACAGCGGCGTGACGCCTCAGGTGGGCGGCGAGCAGGCTGGGTCGCTCGGCTTCGGTCGGGCGGGAGAGGTCCATGTGGACCCGGTGGCCCCAGTCCTCGATGTAGGCCTGGGCGGCCGGGTGGTCGAGCAGGGTTGTCGGGTCGGCGAGGGCTGCTTCCACTCCTTCCTCACCGAGGTCCTCGGCGAGTTGTCGAAGGGCGTCGCCGTGGGCAGTTGATGATTGCCCGTATCCCTGGACGAGGGTGAAGATGTCGTGCATCTCCCAGCCCAGCTTGTCTTCGACGAACATGCCGAGGCGGCCCATCGCGATGTAGACGGCACCGACGGCGAGGTCGAAGTGGTCCTCGGCGACCTCGAGGATGTGGGCGCGGAGTTCCTCGAAGTGGTCGGCCAGTTCGTCGTCGGTCATCGCGGTGAGGTCACGCTCGCGGAGTTCCTTGGTGCTCGTGCGGGTCCACTCGCGGCCCTCGTTCTCCCAGTCGTCGACGAGGGAGTGGATGGCCGCGTCGTCGACCCACTCGAGGGCGGTCTTCATGCGCGTGCGGATCGGGGGCATGAAGCGGAAGAACAGCTTCATGATCAGGTCGGGCGGAGGTGGGCCGTCCTTGCCGCGGTCGGGGATCGGGACTGCCCGCGAGTAGACGCGTCCGTAGAGGTGGCGGTTGTCGATGGTCTCCATCGGGACCCCGAACCGGGCAAACGTGTGGGTGAACGCCTCGCCATGGACGGGCAGCCAACTGGTGAAGCTGAGCGGGTTGAGCGGGTTGCCCACCCGTGGGTCGCGCTCGAAGGTCTGACCCTCGGGGACGTCGATGGTCGGCTCGATGGGGAGGGCGGTGACCGGGCGGACCTGGAGGAGGAAGAGCGTTCCGTTCTCGATGGCCCACTCGATGTCGACGTGGTGGCCGAGATCCTCGTGGAGTCGTCGGCAGAGGCCGGCGACGTTGGTGGCCTCCTGCTCGGTGAGGACGTCCTGGGTCTCACCGGCGAGTGTGGGCGTGTCGGTGACGGTCCAGCGCTCGCCGGTGACCTCGCCGGCGAGGAGCGCTTCGCCGACCCCGGTGGTGGCCTCGATCACGACGTGGTCGCGGCCGGTCACCGGGTCGACGCTGAAGGCCACACCCGCTGCCGCCGGGTTCACCATCGTCTGGATGAGGACGGCGATCCCGCGTTCCCTCGAGTGGGCGTGCGCGGCGTAGCTGTGCACGGCGGCCGACTCGGCCGACGCCCGGCAGTGGCGGATGGCGGCGACGAGTTCGTCGTCGTCGGTGACGCCGAGCACCGACTCGAACTGCCCTGCATACGACGTGTCGACGGAATCCTCCTCGACCCCCGACGATCGCACGGCGACCGACCCGCCGAGCTCCCTCACGATCCCGGCGACGGCC
>CBFCWZ010000333.1:0-3866 GCA_965601935.1 uncultured Ilumatobacteraceae bacterium | reverse complement strand
GGCGCCGGCGGTGCCATCCGCGTCGTGGCGAACAGCGGTACGTGGGGCAAGCGCAACTTCGCCCGCTGGATGTTCGAGGACGAGCCCAGAGCCGTGATGACCACCCCGTCGCGCTGGCACCGCGACTTCCTCAACAGACCCGGCGCCTACCAGACCTAGCGGTGTGTACGGCTGATCCGACGTTCCACCACAAACGTTCATGGCCAGCACACGTAGCCACCGCCGGTCGAACAGTTGTCGGGCGCGGCCCGCGCCAGGGGGCGACTCCACCGGCGTCGCGGGCGACCGAACGCTGGTCCAGGTGCTCACGCCCGAGCCCCCGACACCCTGACGACGGGCCGAGGACCCGACCGGTACCGGAGTGGTGCCGCCCGCCGGACCGACTGCCTACAGCCGGGCGCCGTTGTCGGGCGGGTCGTCGCGCGGGGCCGGCGGGGGCGCCCACACGCTGGTCTCGTCGACGGTGACCTCGATACCGTCCTCATCGATGTCACCTGGCTCGCCCGGTGCCTCGACCTCGATCGGGGCGTCCTCTTTCGGCGGGCCGTCGTAGATCTCGCCGAGCGCCGTCATCACCCCGGCCATCGCAGCACCCGCCAGGCCACCTTTGCGACGGCCGGCCTCGATGGCGGCGAGGCGGCGGGCAGCGGCCGCCTCCTCGGAAGTGATCTCGTGGACGTCGATGTCGTCGAGTTCCCGGGCCAGCGCGGGGACGATGTCGTCGTCGGTACCACCGGGATCGGCCATGCCGAGATTGTACGACCCGACCCGGCCCGACGATACGCAGACGCCCGGCGCCACTAGCGTCCGTGAACCATGAGTGACTTCGAGGGCCTCCCCCGCCCCGGGACTTCCGGCAACGGCACTCCCCCACCGGCCGCGCCGCTGGACGACCGCGAGGCGGCCGAGACATTCGAGCGGGTCTTCTTCGAGATGCGCAAGGTCATCGTCGGCCAGACCCGACTCCTCGAGCGTCTGCTCGTGGGCGTGCTGTGCCGTGGCCACTGCCTCATCGAGTCGGTGCCCGGTCTCGCGAAGACCCTCGCCGCCGAGACCATGGCCAACGTGGTGGGCGGGACGTTCGCCCGCATCCAGTTCACTCCCGATCTGCTCCCGTCCGACATCGTCGGTACGCGGATCTACCGGGGCAGCACCGAGACATTCGACGTCGAACTCGGTCCCGTGTTCGTGAACTTCCTGCTCACCGACGAGATCAACCGCGCGCCGGCGAAGGTCCAGTCGGCATTGCTCGAGGTGATGGCCGAACAGCAGGTGTCGATCGCCGGTGTGACCCATCCGGTCCCACAACCCTTCTTCGTGGTGGCCACCCAGAACCCGATCGAGTCGGAAGGTGTGTACCAGTTGCCCGACGCGCAGCGCGACCGGTTCATGATGAAGATCACGCTCGACCACCCGTCGGCCGAGGAGGAGATGGAGATCCTCGACCGCATGAGCGTCTCCGCGCCGATCCCCCGGCAGGTGATCTCGCTCGACGAGCTCACCGCCCTGAAGAACAAGGCCGATGGCGTGTTCGTCGATCGCTCGGTCGCCCAGTACGCGATCGACCTGGTGCAGTGCACCCGCACGCCGGCGTCGTTCAACCTCGACGACCTCGACTCGCTGATCGGCCTCGGTGTGTCGCCTCGAGCCACGATCCAGTTGGTCCGTGGGGCACGGGCACTCGCCATGTTGCGTGGGCGCACGTACGCCACTCCGCAGGATGTCTTCGACCTCGCTCCCGAGATCTTCCGCCACCGCCTCCTGCTCACCTACGACGCGCTGGCCCGCGAGATCACACCCGACCACATCATCCAACGCGTGCTGGCGACCGTGCCCGCCACCTGGGTCTCGCCGAAGCCGAACGACGCCGTCGGACGCTGACGTGGCCGGCTGGACGCTCGGGCCGACCCCCGACTCGGTCGCCGAACTGCTCCGCACACTGGAGCTCACGATCAACCGGCGCCTCGACGGCGTCCTGCACGGGAACCACCAGGGCATCACCCCCGGTCACGGCTCCGAACCCGGCGAGTCGCGCCCGTACCAGCCGGGTGACGACGTGCGCCGCATCGACTGGAACGTCACCGCGCGGACTGGTGAGACCTACGTACGCGAACAGATCGCCGACCACGACCTCACTGGCTGGCTCGTCGTCGATGCGTCGGCGGCAATGCGGTTCGGCACGGTCTCGGACGACAAGTCATCCACCGCCCTTGCTGCGGCGGCCTGTGTGGGCTTCCTGACGGCACGCAACCAGAACCGCCTCGGAGCCGTCCTGGTCGCCGGCCCTCACCTGCACGTCATGCCGCCCCGCAGCGGAAGTGACCAGGTGCGCGCCGTCCTCGCCGCCATCTCGGGCGCCCCTGACGTGGAGGGCGAGGGACGATCCGACCTTCCCGCAGCCCTCGAGAGGGTCGGGGCGATCGGCAAGCGGCGCGGCTTCGTCGCCGTGATCTCCGACTTCGGCGGCGACGACTGGCCGGACTCGCTGGCCCGGCTGGGTCAACGCCATGACCTCCTCGCCATCACCGTCCACGACCCGCGCGAGTACGACCTGCCCGAGGTCGGACTGGTCGCCTTCCAGGACCCCGCCACCGGCCAGCTCGTCGAATACCGCGTCACCAGCGAGGTACGGGAGAGGTTCGCCGTCGCCGCCGCCGAGGCGCGGGACACCCGCGTCCATCAGCTCCAACGGTCCGGCGCCGACGTGATCGAACTCCGGACCGACGAGGACTGGCTGGGAGAGATCGTCCAGCACGTGACCCGGCGCCGCGTGCAGGCCGTCCGCGGTGGCGTGATCTGATGACGTGGACCACCGACTTCCTCGCCGCCTCCCGATTGTGGCTGCTGCTCGTCGTCGTCGTTCTGGCGGTGGGCTACGTCGTGGTCCTGCGCTGGCGCCAGAGAGCGACGGTGCGGTTCACCCAGATCGAACTGCTCGACCAGGTGGTGCCGCGACGCCCGAACTGGCGGCGCCACCTCGTGGCCGTACTCCAACTCCTCGGGCTGGCGGCAGCGGTCATCGCCATCGCGCGACCGGTCGACCGGACCACCGAGCGGACCCAGAGCGAGGGCCGCATCCTCGTGTTGTTCGACGTCTCGCTGTCGATGATGGCCGAGGACATCGACCCCGACCGCTTCACCGCTGCCCAGGAGGCCGCCCGGCAGTTCGTGGAGGCCGTCGACGCCGACGTGGAGGTCGGACTGGAGTCGTTCTCGGGTGCGGTCGCCGTCGAGGTGACGCCCACCCTCGACCGCGACCGTGTCCTCGAGGGGATCGATGCCCTGGAACTCGCCGAGGCGACCGCCATCGGTGATGCGCTCGCCGTTGGTACACGTCTGCTGGTGTCGGCCACCGAGGAGAACGACACACCGGCGTCGGAGGACATCGCGCCGGGCGTGATGGTGCTGCTCAGCGACGGCGAGACCACGGTCGGTCTCCCCACCGACGAGGGAGCGGCGTTGGCCGCCGACGCGGGGATCCCGGTGTTCACGATCGCCTTCGGCACCGAGTCGGGCGAGATCGCCGACCCCGCCACCGGTGAGGTCATCCCCGTGCCGGTGCGCCCCGAGGAGCTGGCCGGCGTCGCCGACACCACCGGCGGCGCGCCGTTCGTCGCCTCGTCCGGAGCCGAGCTGGCCGACGCCTACGACGAGATCCGCGGATCTCTCGGCGACACCCTCGGCGAAGAGATCGAGATCGTCCGCGAACTCACCTGGCAGTGGGCGCTCGCCGCGTTCGCCCTCCTCTCCATCGCCTGGGCCCTCAGCCTCCTCTGGCTCCGCGGCATGGTCTGACCTGCAACACGTGTCAGACACCTGTTGCAGGTTCCTGTTGCAGATTCAGTCGAGGAGTGCGCGGAGCTTTT
>CBFCWZ010000332.1:0-3866 GCA_965601935.1 uncultured Ilumatobacteraceae bacterium | reverse complement strand
CTAGTGTGAACGGAATGACGTCACCGCTGCGTGTGGAACGCCTGGTCGCCGGTGGCGACGGTCTGGCCCGGGAGGACGACGGGCGCGTCGCGTTCGTCAGTGGGGGCCTGCCAGGCGAGCTGGTGACGGTCGAGACCATCATGCAGAAGAAGGACTTCCGGCGCGTCCGGGTGACCGAGGTGATCGAGCCCTCGGCCGACCGGCGCGACCCTCCCTGTCCCCACCGGGTCGAGGGGTGTGGCGGGTGCGGATGGATGCATCTCGCCCCCGAGGCGCAGCACCGGGCGAAGGCCGACATCGTCCGGGAGTCGCTGACCCGGCTGGCCAAGTTGCCGTCCGAGCAGGTGGAGGAACTCGTCGTCCTCGGTGCGGCCGTCGACCCGGTCGGCTCTCGCACCACGATCCGGGTCGCTGCCGACCAGTCGGGGCGCGCGGGTTTCCGGACCGAGGCATCCGACCGCGTGATCCCCGTCGATCAGTGCCGGGTGGCGCACCCACAACTCGCCGCGATGCTGCCGGATCTGCGGCTGCCCGAGGGTGCGGAACTGGCGTTGCGCACCTCGTTGGCCACAGGCGAGTCGACGGCCCGCTGGGAGGGGCGGCGGCTCCCCGACGACGACCGGGCGAACGGGCTGCCCTCGGCGGTGCACTTCGGCGACCGGGCGTGGATCGAGGAGCGCGTCGCAGGGGAGTGGTTCCGGGTGTCGGCTCCGTCCTTCTTCCAGTCCGGCCCCGCTGCTGCCGAGGCGCTGGTCGAGGCGGTGGGGCGAATCGGCGGCGACCGGATCCGCGGTCACGCCGTCGACGCGTACGGTGGAGTCGGCCTCTTCGCACGAACTGCGCTCGCCGGGGCGACTCGGGTGACGCTCGTCGAGTCGTCGAAGTCGGCCTGCGCGGACGCGCAGCAGAACCTTCGGGGGGTCGAATCGTCGGTGGTCCGCAGCGAGTTCGGTCGATGGGACCCAGGTGGAGCGCCCGTCGACGTGATGGTGGCCGACCCGGCCAGGACGGGCCTCGGCAAGCCAGGTGTGGGAGCCATGGAGAGGGCGGCGCCCGGTACGGTCGTGCTCGTGAGTTGCGACCCGGGCTCGCTGGCGCGTGACACGGCCCTGCTCATCGGCGTGGGCTTCCGCCCGACGATGCTCGAGGTGCTGGATCTGTTCCCGGAGACACCCCACGTCGAGACCGTCACGCTGTTCGAGGCCGAGTGACCGTGGAATCCGGGGAACCTGGAGATCCGGTCATCCGCGACGGCGGTGGGCAACGTAGAGAAGACGTGCAACGTTTCGACTCGGACACCTCCGACGCCGCGCTGGTCGTGGCGATCGGGAGGTATCAGCAAGCCGCCCTGGCCGAGGCCTATCGGCGCCACGCCGGCGCGGTCTTCGGCCTGGCGCGGCGGCTGCTCAGCGATCAGGCTCGCGCCGAAGACGTGGTGCAGGAGGTCTTCATCCGGCTGTGGAACCAGCCGGACCGGTTCGACCCCGACCGCGGGTCACTGCGCAGCTACCTCCTGACCACTGCCCACGGCCGGGCGATCGACCTCATTCGCTCCGACACGTCGCGTCGCAAGCGCGAGGAACGCGAGGCGAGGGAGATCAGCGACCAGGCCAACTCGGGCTACGACATCTCCCACGAGGTGTGGGACATGGCGCTCGCAGGCCACGTCCGTGAGGCTCTCGATGCACTGAACGAGGGCGAGCGCGAGGCGATCGAGCTGGCCTACTTCGGCGGGCGTACGTATCGGGAAGCGGCGGAGGAACTCGGAGTCGCCGAGGGAACGGTGAAGAGCCGGATCCGCTCGGGACTGAAACGGCTCCGAGCCGAATTGGCCGATTCGGGGATCACGAACTCGGTCGGGGGTGGATGAGATGGCCGACGACATCGACGAACGTGGAACGGATGACATGAACGAACTCGACGAACTCCTGGGTGCATATGCACTCGACGCCGTCGACCCGGACGAACGGCGCCGGGTCGACGACTACCTGGCCGTCAACCCGAGGGCTGCGGCCGAGGTGGCCGAGCACCGGGAGGTGGCGGCGATGCTGGCCTTCACCGGAATGGACGCACCGGACGACCTGTGGAGCCGGATCGAGTCCGAGCTCCAAGGGGAGGCGCCACCACCGACGCCGGAACTGGCCAAGGTCCTGAGCATCGACGAACTGCCCCGGAGGCGCCGGAACGTCGGTGCGATGTGGTTGAGCGGGGCCGCCGCGGCGGCAGTGGTCCTCGTGGTGGCGGTGGCCTGGTTCGGCCTGTCGGGCCAGAGCGACGACCACCTCGATGCCGCCTACGAGTCGGCACTCGACGCCGGCGGTTCACAGGTGACCGACCTCGTCGCCGAGGGCAGCGACGCCGTGGTGTCGGGTGTCGTCGACACGGCGGGCCACGGCTACCTCGACGCACGCGACCTGCCCGAACTCGAGGCCGGCCTCACCTACCAACTGTGGGGTGTGGTCTCCGATACCGGTGACGTGATCTCCCTCGGGATCCTCGGCTCATCGCCGGAGGTGGAGACCTTCTCTGCCGCCACATCGCTGGATGCTCTCGCCATCACGATCGAGGAGGAGCCGGGCGTGATCGCCGACGGGAACCCGGAGGGGGCCTACGTCGGGGCCTTCGGCTGACGGATCCGGGTCATCCCAATACGCTGACGGCGTGATCGAGCCCGTTGCGTCCGCCGAAGTCGCCTCTGCAATCGCCGAGGGGCGTCCGGTGGTGGCGATGGAGTCCACCATCTTCAGCCACTTGGGCCTGCCCTCGCCGGCCAATGCCGAGGCCCTGACCCGCTGCCGCGCTGCGGTGCGGGCGGCAGGTGCCGTCCCGGCGGTCACGGCGGTGCTCGACGGTGTCGTGCGGATCGGGCTCGACGAGTTCGATGACGAGCGGATCCTCGGCTCGGCGCGCAAGGTCGCCGAGAGGGACATTGCCGTCGCCGTCGCGCAGGGGTGGGATTTCGGTGCCACCACCGTGTCGGCCTCGGTGGCCGTCGCCCATGCCGCCGGAGTCGCCGTGTTCGCCACGGGCGGCATCGGGGGAGTGCATCGCGGTGCCGAACTCACCGGAGACGTGTCGGCCGACCTCGATGCCCTCGCCCATCACCCGGTGGTGACGGTGTCGGCGGGGGCGAAGGCCTTCCTCGACCTCGCCCGCACCCTCGAGTACCTGGAGACGGTGGGTGTGCCCGTTCTCGGCTGGCGCCACGATTGGTTCCCGGCCTTCTACTCCCGCTCGTCCGGGCTGCCGGTGCCGCACCGTGTCGAGACGGCCGACGAGGTGGCGGGGGTTCTCGCCGCCCGGAGCCGGGAGAACACCGGGGTGCTGGTCGGCGTGCCGATCCCGGAGGCCGACGCTCTCGATGCCGACGAGTTGTCGGCAGTGCTCACCGCTGCGTTGTCCGACGCCGACGCGGCCGGAATCGTCGGTGCCGCGGTGACGCCGTTCGTGCTCGATCGCATCGGTCAGGCGACGGAGGGCCGGAGTGTCCCGGCCAACCTCGCCCTTGCGGAGAACAACGCCCGCGTCGCCGCTGACATCGCGGTCGCGATCGCGCGCTGACGGAACTCCTCAGACGAGGCTCCGCGCCACCTTCTCGGCGCGGTCGAGGAACCTGGATCGTTGGGCATCGCCGAGCCGGTCGATGCCGTAGAGAGCGACCCACTGCGCCCTGGTGCGCGGACCGCAGGCGGGTGCGAGATTGCGGGTGATGGTGCGCTTGCCGCCTTCGCCCTCGAGCATGTTGATCAGCTTGCTCGAACCGTGTGAGGTGATCGCCACGATCCGGCCGATGTTCGTGAAGCGGTCGACGCCCCCGATGGCGGGCCCCCAGACCCGGTCGATCCAGCCCTTCAACATGGCCGGCT
>CBFCWZ010000331.1:0-3875 GCA_965601935.1 uncultured Ilumatobacteraceae bacterium | reverse complement strand
CCGATGGCACGTCTCGGCACCGCACGTCGGGCGGCGAAGAACTGATGCTGTTCGCCAAGCTCGGGACCTTCGCCGAGCGGACAGTGGTGTCCGAGAGCCAGGTGATCAAGGTCGAGCAGGACATCCCCCTCGAGGCTGTCGCGCTCGTGTCGTGCGGCGTGGCCACGGGCTGGGGGTCGGCCACGAGCCGGGCCGACGTGCAACCGGGTGACACGGTCGTGGTCGTCGGCATCGGCGGCATCGGGATCAATGCCGTGCAGGGCGCGGCCATGGCCGGGGCCCGTCATGTGATCGCCGTCGACCCGCTGGAGTTCAAGCGGGAAAAGGCGATGGAGTTCGGCGCCACGCACACCTTCTCCTCGATGGAGGAGGCGATGCCCGAGGTGATGGAGATGTCGTGGGGCCGCATGGCCGACAAGGTCATCATGACGCCAGGCGTGATGTACGGCGATCTGATGGCCCTCGGGACACAGCTCGCCGGAAAGGGCGGCACCATCGTGGTCACCGGCATCGCCCCGATCACACAGACGGAGTCGTCGGTGAACCTGTTCGAACTCTCGATGTGGAACAAGGAGATCAAAGGGACGATCTTCGGCTCGCTCAATCCCCGTGCCGACATCCCCAAGCTGCTCGGCCTGTACCGCGAGGGTCAGCTCAAGCTCGACGAGTTGATCACCAAGACCTACAGCCTCGATCAGGTCAACGAGGGCTACAGCGCGATGCGCGACGGCGAGAACATCCGTGGCGTCATCGTGTACGACTGACAACGCACCGCGACACACCCTTGGAACACTCGGACCCCCCAGGCCCAGCGACTCAGGTCGGCTCCGACGGTGACGCCGCGCGACTCGTCGACCGTGTCGCCGACGAGGTCGTCGGTCGCCGCCGCGAGATCGAACTGATCGTCGCCGCCCTCGTGGCGGATCGACACGTGGTGATCGAAGGTCCGCCGGGGACCGGCAAGTCCACGCTTCTGCGCACGGTCGCCCGCGAGCTGGGAGTCGGGTTCGAATTCGTCGAGGGCAATGCCGAGCTCACGCCGGCACGGCTCGTCGGTCACTTCGACCCGGCGCGGGTGCTGGCCGAGGGGTACGACCCGGAGGTGTTCGTCGACGGACCACTCGCCAGCGCTCTCCGCGACGGTTCGCTGCTGTACGTGGAGGAGATCAACCGCGTCCCGGAGGAGACCCTCAACGTGCTCATCACCGTGATGAGCGAGGGGGAACTCCATGTTCCGCGCCTCGGCCACCTCGCCGCGACCCCCGGCTTTCGGCTCGTGTCGGCGATGAACCCGTTCGACGCCATCGGGACGGCGCGCATCTCCGGTGCCATCTACGACCGGGTGTGCCGGCTGGCGGTCGACTACCAGTCGGCTCGGGACGAGGCCGCCATCACTTCCCGCGCCGCAGTGCGTACCGAACCCGACCCCGAGTGGGTCGGGAAGGTCGTCGAGTTGGTGCGCGCCACTCGTTCACACCCCGATCTCCGCGTGGGTTCGTCGGTACGCGGTGCGATCGACATGTGTGCGGTCGCCGAGTCGCTCGGCGAGATGCGACGCCAGCCCTGCACGGCCCCCAGCGTCTCGCTCGATGCGGCCCTCGTGGCGCTCTCGGGCCGGGTGCGCATGCGCGAGGGTGCCTCCCGGTCCTCCGAGGACGTGATCCGTGAGCTGTGGGAGGGCGTGTTCGGTCGCGCCGCGCCGGAAGGAGAGGCCGGCGAGGGAAAAGTTGGCGCCCCGACCGGGGCCACGACCTCCCCCTGAAGAGTCCCCCCGCCAAGGAGGGTGACGAGGCCGACCAGGAGGTCGAGAAGGCCCGGCGGAAGACCACGTCGCGTCGTGACCTGGCGCGCAACCCGCAGTTCGAGGAGGTCTCACCCGAGGTGGGCGAGATCGACGAATCAGCGCTCGAAGAGGCGCTCGAGGAGAGCCCGGACGACACGATGGCTCTCCTCGCGGACCTCACCGGCGCCACAGATCCGACGTTGCGCGAGTTGGCGCGCCGACTCGCCGGAAAGCTCTTTCTCGACCTGAGTCGCCGTGGGCCACTCCGTCCGCGCGGTACCGGACGGCTGGAGACGAGGCCGTACCGACCGGATGCGGGCGACCTCGACGTCGACGCTTCGATGGACGCACTCGTGAGCGCCCGAGCCGAAGCGGTCGCCGTGGACCCCGACGACCTGCACGTACGAACCTGGGCGACCCCCGGCACGGCGTTGTGTCTCCTCGTCGACCGGAGTGGCTCGATGGGCGGTGGGCCACTGGCGACTGCCGCGGTGAGCGCGGCCGCGGTGGCCTGGCGTGCCCCAGGCGACTATTCGGTGCTGTCGTTCGGAAAGGACGTGATCGCTGCAAAGTCGCAGGACGTCACCAAGTCGAACGAGGCCGTCGTCGACGCAGTGCTGGCCCTCAGGGGCTTCGGCACCACCGACATCGCCGGGGCGCTCCGCGCCGCCGCCGATCAGCTCTCGCGATCTGGGGCCGGACGCAAGGTCACGGTGTTGCTGTCCGATTGCCGCGCCACCGTGGACGGAGACGCCGTGGCCGCGGCCGGGGCCCTCGACGAACTGGTCATCGTGGCCCCCGAATCCGACGACGCAGAGGCACAGGATCTGGCCGCCGCCACGGGTGCCAGGATCACCACGGTGGCCGGCCCCTCGGATGCGGCCGATGCCCTCGCTCGAGCACTCGACGACTGAAAGCTGAAGCGCAAAGGTGAAGCGGTGTCTGACACCGTTGCGGGTCAGCAGCTGACGGTTGGGTCGGGGACGAAGCCGTAGACGATTTCTTCGGCTTCGACTTCGGGGAGGGTGGTCGCCGGGGCGGGCGCGGTGGTGGGGGTGGCGTTGGCGGGTTCGTCGGCGTCGTTGCCGCCGGTCGTGTTGTCCGACCCGTTGTCGTTCGCGGCCTTCGCGGTCGTGGTGGTGGTCGAGGCGTCGGGGTCGGGTGCGCTGGCGAGGGTGGCGGTGCCCTGGAACACGCTGAGCACCTTGGACATGTTCTCGCCGGTGAGGCTCGGGACGAGGACGGAGTTGCCCTGGATCGTCGCCGGCGTGGCCTCGATCTGATACGTGGTGATCTGCGCCGGGTCGACGTTCTGCAGCACGCCGGCGAACTCGAGGATCTTGCGCGTGGTCAGGCCGCTGTCCGTCACCACGTACTCGGAGTTGGTCTCGACGATCCCGCCGATGACGTCGGGGCTGAAACGGCCCGACGACAGCAACTCGTCGGCCATCCGCCGGATGAAGTCCTGTTGGCGGGAGATGCGACCGAGGTCGGAGGTGGGGTCGCGCACCCACTCCCCGTCGACCAGCGCCTCGAGCTTGCGGGAGCGCACGTAGGCGAGGGCGTGGTCGCCGTCGAACGTGTAACAACCGGTCTCGGTGACGTTGAGGCCGGTGTTCTCGTCCCGGACCGGGTTGGTGAACGGGACGGCCACTCCGTCGAGGGCGTCGACCAGGGTCTTGAAGGCGCAGAAGTCGACCTGGATGAAGTGGTCGGTGGGAACGCCGAAGTTCTGGTAGATCGTGTCGATCAGGCGCTGGGGAGCATCGCGTTCGTAGGCCACATTGATCCGCTGCTGGCCGGAGCGGCCCGGGATGGTCACCCAGAGGTCACGCGGGAACGAGAGCACCGCCACCTGCGACGTGTCGGGATTGACGCGGAACATCATCACCGTGTCGCTGCGCTCGCCGATCGCGGTGCGATCGCCGAAGGCGGGCGCGTACGGTGAGCTCTCGTCGATGCAGGAGTTGTTGTCGGCGCCGGTGATGAGGAAGTTCTGCGCTGCGGGCTCGGCTTGCGGGAACGTCTCGACAGGGGGGTCCCCCTCGCCGGTGGCGTCTCCCTCGGCCTCCTCGGTCACGACCCCGGTCTC
>CBFCWZ010000330.1:0-3885 GCA_965601935.1 uncultured Ilumatobacteraceae bacterium | reverse complement strand
TCCTCCACGGGCTCACCGATCGCGACACCGACACGGCCCTCGGCGACGAGCAGGTCGGGCACCGACGACGGCCAATCCCCCGAACGGACTGTTCCGATCGACAGCGGGTGGGCGAGTTCGAACCGGTCGACCAGCGGGTCCACCTCGCGGTGCCGTGCCGCCTCGAGCTCTCGGAGGGCACTCCAGATCGGCCAGAACTTCTCGATCGAACTGACGCCCTCCGCTCGCCGAGCGGCGTGCGTGGCCTGACCGCGCACACGGAGACGGAAGGTCAGTGCACCCGAGTTGGCCGGGATGATGTCGAGGCCAGTCGGCTCCGGGACCACACACGCCTCGGCAGTCCAGCCGCGGCGGAGAGTGGCGACCGTCCCCAGCCCACCGTCCTCTTCTCCCTGGACGGATGCCAACAGCAGGTCGCCCCGCAGCGTCGCGCCACTCGCCCGGATCGCCTGGATCGCCCAGTGCGCGGAGAGCAGCCCGGCCTTCATGTCGGCGGCACCTCGGCCGATGATCCGGTCGCCGACCCGCTCACCTCCGAACGGATCGTGGGACCACGCGTCGGGGTCGCCGATGGGGACCACGTCGATGTGGCCGTTGAGCATCAGCGTCGGGCCGTCACCCGAGCCGGGCAGCCGGCCGACGAGGCCCCAGGCCTCCGACCGGTCGACCTCCATTCCCGGGAAGTCGGGATCGGCCCGCACTTCGTCGAGGTCGATCTGCCAGTGGTCGACGTCCAACCCGCCGTCGTCCATCCGCCGGGCCATCTCGGCCTGCGCCTCGTTCTCGCCGTCGGTCCCACCGATGCTCGGCACGCGCACGAGCGCGCCGACGTCGTCGGTGAGTCGGGGGGTGAGTTCCTCGAGGTGGTCGAGGACTCGCGCCGCCTCACCGTCCACGATCGACCGAAGTGGTGAAGCGGGAAGTGAAGCGGGGGTCTGGCACCACTACGTGCGGGAGAGCTTCTTGCGGTTCTTGAACTTGGACTTGCGGTAGTCCTGGTTCATGAGGGCGATGTTGTCGATGGAGATCTCCTTCGGGCACGCCGCCTCGCACTCGCCGTGGTTGGTGCAGGAACCGAAGTTGGCGTCCATGGTCTCGACCATCGCCTCGGTGCGCTTGAAGCGCTCGGCCTGGCCCTGTGGGAGCAGGTTGAGATGGGCCAGCTTCGCCGAGGTGAACAGGCTCGCTGCGCCGTTCGGGCAGGCGGCCACGCAGGCACCGCAGCCGATGCAGGCCGCGGCGTCCATCGAGGCGTCGGCGACCGGCTTGGGGATCGGGATGAGGTTGGCGTCGGGGGCGCCGCCGGTGGGCGCCGTGATGAACCCGCCGGCCTCGACGATGCGGTCGAGCGGCGCTCGGTCGACCATCAGGTCCTTGATGATGGGAAACGCGGTGGCCCGCCAGGGCTCGAGGACGATCTCGTCACCGCTGCTGAAGACGCGCATGTGCACCTGGCAGGTGGCTGCACCGTGCTCGGGGCCGTGGGCGGAGCCGTTGATCATGAGCGAGCAGGTGCCGCAGATGCCCTCGCGGCAGTCGTGGTCGAAGACGATCGCTTCGCGACCCTCCTCGATGAGACGCTCGTTCAGGATGTCGATCATCTCGAGCAGCGAAGCTTCATCGCTGATCTCAGGAATCTGGTGGGATTCGAAACGACCTTCCCCGTCGGGGCCGTCTTGGCGCCAGACCTTGAGGGTGAGGTTGGTGAGGGTGTTCACAACTTGCTCCGCAGGTGCATCTCGGGGGTGGCCGTCACTTGTAGCTCCGCGTCTGGAACTCGACGACTTCGTACTCGAGGGGTTCTTTGTGCTCGACGGGAGCACCGGGGTCGCCGGTCCACTCCCACGCCGACACGTAGGCGAAGTCGTCGTCGTTGCGGACGGCCTCGCCCTCGTCGGTCTGGTACTCCTCGCGGAAGTGACCGCCGCACGACTCCTCGCGGTTGAGGGCGTCCTTGCACATCAGCATCCCGAGTTCGAAGAAGTCGTCGACCCGGCCGGCCTTCTCCAGCGTCTGGTTGAGGCTCGTGTCGTTGCCGGTGATCTTCAGATCGGTCTTGAATTCCTCGTGGAGGGCGGGGATCTCCGAGAGTGCCTTCTCCAGGCCGGCCCGGTTCCGACCCATGCCGCAGTAGTCCCAGATGATCTTGCCGAGTTCACGGTGGAAGTGGTCGGGGCCGCGGGTGCCGCCGATGTCCATGTACTGCTTGAAGCGGCCGCGGTTCTCCTGTTCGACCTTCTGGAACTCCTCGTGGGTCTCGTCGGGGATCGGCTTGTTGAGCCACTCCGAGAGGTAGTTGGAGATCGTGTACGGGAGCACGAAGTAGCCGTCGGAGAGACCTTGCATCAGCGCCGACGCACCCAGCCGGTTGGCGCCGTGGTCGGAGAAGTTGGCCTCTCCCGCGGCGTACAGGCCGGGCACCGTGGTCATGAGCTCGTAGTCGACCCAGAGGCCGCCCATCGTGTAGTGGCTGGCCGGATAGATGCGCATCGGCTCCACGTACGGATTCTCGCCGGTGATCCGCTCGTACATGTCGAACAGGTTCCCGTAGCGCTCCCGGATGGTGTCCTCGCCGAGACGGTTGATGGCGTCGGCGAAGTCGAGGAACACACCGTTCTTCAGAGCGCCGACACCCTGGCCCGCGTCGACCATCCGCTTGGCGGCCCGCGACGACACGTCGCGTGGGGCCAGGTTGCCGAAGCTCGGATAGATCCGCTCGAGGTAGTAGTCGCGGTCGTCCTCGGGGATCTGGTCGGCCGGACGTGACTCGTCGGGGTTCTTCGGGACCCAGATGCGACCGTCGTTGCGCAACGACTCGGACATCAGCGTGAGCTTCGACTGGAAGTCGTCGGACTGCGGGATGCAGGTGGGGTGGATCTGGGTGTAGCAGGGGTTGGCGAACGCCGCTCCCTTGCGGTGGGCCCGCCACGCCGCAGTGACGTTGCAGGCCATCGCGTTGGTGGAGAGGTAGAAGGCGTTGCCGTACCCGCCGGTGGCCAACACCACTGCATGGGCGGAGTGGGAGGAGAACTCGCCGGTCATCAGATCGCGGCAGACGATGCCGGCGCAGCGACCGTCGATGTTGACGATGTCGACCATCTCCATCCGGTTCCAGAACTTCACGTTGCCGAGTCCGATCTGGCGGGCCATCTGCTGATAGGCGCCGATGAGCAACTGCTGGCCGGTCTGGCCGCGGGCATAGAAGGTGCGGCTCACCTGGGCGCCACCGAACGAGCGGTTGTCGAGCAGGCCGCCGTACTCACGGGCGAACGGAACACCCTGGGCGACCATCTGGTCGATGATGTCGACGGACACCTCGGCGAGGCGGTGCACGTTCGCCTCACGGGCCCGGAAGTCGCCGCCCTTGATGGTGTCGTAGAAGAGACGGTGGATGCTGTCGCCGTCGCCCTGGTAGTTCTTCGCCGCGTTGATCCCGCCCTGGGCGGCGATCGAGTGGGCACGGCGGGGCGAATCGTGGAACGTGAACGCCTCGACCTCGTAGCCGAGCTCGCCGAGCGTCGCGGCGGCGGAGGCACCTGCGAGGCCGGTCCCGACCACGATGATCTTGAACTTCCGCTTGTTGGCGGGGTTCACCAGCTTCTCGTTGGCGATGAAGTTCTGCCACTTCTCCGGGAGGGGCCCCTCCGGGATCTTGGCGTCGAGGTTGATGGTCATTCGTCGACCTCCACAGGGTGCGACACGGCGTCAGGGTCGTACTCGATCACGCCGGCGAGGGTGGCAATGGGGAACGAGAGGTTGCCGACGACCACGATGGCGGCGGTGCCCACGGCGAGGCCGCGGCGCCACTGGTTGAAGCGGGGGTTGTTCCAGCCCATCGACTGGAAGAGCGACCAGGTGCCATGGGCGAGGTGGATGCCCAACAGG
>CBFCWZ010000329.1:0-3887 GCA_965601935.1 uncultured Ilumatobacteraceae bacterium | reverse complement strand
CAGACACCTGTTGCAGGTTTCACGAAGTGAGGGGCGGGCTGAAGCCGGTGTCCGACAGCGGGTCCGTAGGCTGGATCCGTGGGTGTTCGGCTGCCACTACTTCTCACGGTGGGTGTCCTCGCCGGCGCGGTCCTGAATTCCGCTCCGGCGCAGGCGGAGGCGGCCGACTTCGACACGGTCGTGGTGTTCGGTGACTCGTACAGTTCTGGAGTCGGCATTCACAGCGATGCCTCGGACTACGACGACCACGGCCCGCGGGAGCACAGCTTCGATCCCGACACGCGGCTCGGGCACAGCGCCTGCCACCGTGAGACCGACACCACATTCGGCCCGCGGTTGGCCGATGCACTCGACGCCGACATGACCTTCGTCGCCTGTGCCGGTGCCGTGGTCGAGGAGATCCCGAACCAAGTCGCGGCGGCGGGCATCGACGGCACCGGAGAGGGAACGGTCGTCACCGTCACGATCGGTGGCAACGACCTCCGGACCGAGCGCGGCGAGGACTGGCCCGACGTGCTGCTGCGCTGCGTGCTCGAGACCGACTGCCACGAATCCGAGCAGAACCAGGTGGCCAACCTCAGTGAGATCCAGGGTGACCTGATCGAGGTGTACCAGGCGATCGGGGAGGAATTCCCCGACATCACGGTGCGCATCCTCGGCTACCCGCGGATCATGCAGCCCGATCGCTGGGGATGCATCGGGATGACCGGCGTGGGCTCCGACGAGGCGAACTGGGTGGACGACCAGGTCGACGCGCTCAACCTGCGCGCCAACATCGCCGCGATCCTGGCGCGCATGCGGACTGGCGCCGACATCCGCTACGTGAGCGTGGTCGACGAGTTCGACAACCACGGTGCGTGCCGCGTGTGGCAACGCGATCGGTACGTGAACGACACACGCATCGGCGAGACGTACCGACGCGAGATGAACGAGCAGGGCGAGATCGTCGACGTCTATCGCGACGGCTGGAGGCACCTCTCGTCGTCGTCGGTCCACCCCAGCCAGGCGGGCTACGACGCCTACTTCGACGCTCTCGCCACCAACCTCGATCTCGACTGAGTCGACTCGGCGAACAGGTACCGACGGCCCCGAGGAGGGTGCGGGCGGGCGGGAGGGCTGCCGCAGCTCATGCGGCTCGCGGGACGACGCGCTCGATGACCTCGTTGCGGTGGCGGGCGACGACGGTGCCGGGACCGAAGAACGTGCAGAGCCGGGTGATGTGATCGACGTGCTCGTCGACCATCTCGGCAAGGACGATGTCGGGGTCGTCCGGTTCGAGGCCCTGCTCCTCCTGGCATCGGGCCATCTGTTCGAGCAGGTCGCGCCAGCCTCGATCGAGGTAGTCGGCCACGGCGTCGACGAGGTCGCCGGGGCTGATCCACGGACGGTCGACGACCATCGCCGTGGTGGTCGCCCGGCTACTGGCGAGGCCGGGGAACCCGCGCTCGCATCCACACGTCGGGTTGTCGCACTGGGTGGCCACCGGGGTCACCAATTCGCCTTCGACGGTGAAGGCGTAGTCGCCGGGCAGCGCGCCCTGTGTTTCGTTGGTGGCGACCATCACGAGCATTGCGGACCTCCTTGTTGGAACGCTTCGCATCCTGACGAGGGGGTGTGGCGCGCGACGCGGTGCTCGGCTCGGCGTGAGGAACTCGCCGCGTGGATCGGGTGCTCGTGTGGGCCGTCGGTCCCGCGTCGCGAGCGGTGCCTCGAACGTAGCGGCAACGGGTTTGGAGCAGTCACGCCTGCCAGCGGGTCGGGAAGTCCACGGAAGGGATCTTCAGGCGCGCAGCGCGTCCTCGTAGACGCGGGTGGCCATCTCGTCGAAACAGACGAAGTGGACCGTCTCGACCGGAGCAGCGAGGTTCGCCCGAACGGTGTCGACGGCGATCTCCGCGGCGGGCTCGAGCGGATAGCCGTAGATGCCCGTCGAGATGGCCGGGAAGGCGATGCTCGTCGCACCCGCCTCCGTCGCCAGCTCCAGCGACCTGCGGTAGCAGGAGGCGAGCAGTTGCGGCTCGCCGTCCCGGCCGCCGTGCCAGACCGGGCCGACGGTGTGGATCACCCACCGGGCGGGGAGGGCGAAGGCGTCCGTGAGCACGGCTTCACCGGTGGGGCAGCTGCCGTGCTCGGCGACGGCACGGGCCAGTTCCGGTCCGGCCGCGCGGTGGATCGCTCCGTCGACCCCGCCCCCCGGGATCAGCGCACTGTTCGCCGCGTTGACGATGGCGTCGACCTCCAGCGTGGTGATGTCCCCCATGGTCACGAACAACTCAGCCATGCACTCATCCTGCCCGCTCCGAGGCGGCGCGTGGAGCCGCCTCCCGCGTCAGCGAGAAGCGCGGAGGATGCCGTGCTCGCGGAGCATGGCCATCGTGGTGTCGTACACCGGCGGGGGAAGCGCCCGTTGCCGCGGTCCCTGGGCCTGGCGGACGTTGCGGGTGCGCGGGCAGACCTCGACACAGCCGATGAGGACGTCGTCGCGGCAGATCCCGATGAGCCAGGAGCGCTGGCCGGCCGCTGCGGCGGCGAACGTGTCGAGGCAGTTGCTCAGCCGGCGCGACCACCAGCGGAGTTCCTCGGCCGAGGTGGGGACACAGAAACGCAGGTCGCCGCGCACCTGGTCGTGAACCGGGCGGAGCGCCTGCGGGATGGTCCAGCGGTCGACGTTCGGGCGGGCCGCCTGCGGGGCGACCCGGCCTCGTGCCCCCGGGCGGCGCGGCTGGGCCGGTGGTGGTGCTGGAGGCTCGGGCTCGGGGAGCAACCCGGCGAGCCGGAGGGCCTCCTCACCGTGGGCGGGTCGCAGCGCAGGGTGCTGGGGGTCGCCGCCCGGATGCTGGTGCGGCTCCGGTGCCGGCTCGCGCGGCGGTGGTCGGCGCCGCGGCGGGGGTTCGGCGGGACGGGGCGCGGGCGGGGCGAGCACGGGGACCAGGCGGTCACACAGCGAGTCGACATCGGCCAGCCGGGTCGGGAGTGGACGCGGAGCCGACTCGGCGATCCAGCGCAGGCGCGTCATCGTGGCCGTCAACGCAGCGGCGTCGTGGCGGCGGGCCACGTCGAGCAGCAGCGTCCCGCGTCGGTCGTCGGGCCACGCCCGGAGCGCCGTTCGCGCCGCTGCGAGGTCGTCGGAGGGGAGACGCAGCAGCGGACGGTCGGGCCCGGTGGCCGCTTCGATCACGTTCGCCAACTCGTCGAGCGAGACCAGATCGGAAGCACACACGCCGAGGGCCAGCGGTCCGAGGTCGACGAGTTCGCCGTGCCCCAGGAAGCTCGCCGCCAGCACCCGGGTGAGCCGGCGGTTGGTGCGTGCACCGCACAGTTCCCTGGCGGCGTCGGCGGGGGACGAGGCGCGGAGGACCGGCGACGCCCAGCGCGGGATGTCGCCGAGCGCGGCACGGCCCTCGCGGTACACCGGTGCCAGCAGCGGATGGGTGAACGCGCCCACCGCCGCGGCCAGCTTCCCCGGCTCGAGCGGCACCCAGCCGAGTTCGGGCGACCAGTCGCGCAGGGCGCGCAGTACCTCGACCCGCCAACGGTTCGGGTCGACACCGGCGAGGCGGCCGTGGTCGTCGAGCATCTTGTCGACCGCCGCCGGCTGAACCGACACGTCGGGACCGTGCGCGTGCGTGCCGAAGAGCAGACGCACGTGACCGCTGCCGTCGCGTGAGGTGAAGCGGATCCCGGCACGTGGCGAGATCCGAAGAGTGAGGGCGCGCTCGACGGCGACGAGTTCCAGGCCTTGGACCTCCCGCTCGAATGGCACCCACGCCACTCAACCACGACCGCGCTGTGGAGAACAACTGTTTGTTTTCCACACCCGGGTGTGAACAAGCGTACCCAGGACCGCGACCGGGTGAGGAGGACTCCGGCCGTATGGGGGAGGACTA
>CBFCWZ010000328.1:0-3893 GCA_965601935.1 uncultured Ilumatobacteraceae bacterium | reverse complement strand
CGCTCCATGTCGAGCGTGTACGGCGTGAGCAGGCGGCCGTTCGGCCGGGGTTGGAACGGTTCGCCGTCGACCTCGATGACGGGTGCCGTGGGCCGCACCCGGTCGGGGTGGACGTCGACGGTGCCGGTTCCGTCGGCGACGGCTGTGACCAGCTTGACACCGGCCCACAACCCGCACGCCCGCGACAGCGCGACCGCGTGGCGGCCGAGGTCGAGCGCCTCCTGCACGTCGCCGGGGAAGAGGATCGGCATGTGCAGGTCGACCATGGTCGCGTCGCTCGACGACGGAACGGTGGAGGACTTCGCGGCGGGGTCATCGCCGACCACCGCCACGACGCCGCCGTGGGCGGACGTTCCGGCGAACACGGCGTGGCGGATGGCGTCGCTGCTGCGGTCGAGGCCGGGCCCCTTGCCGTACCAGACCCCGACCACCCCGTCGTAGCGTGCGTCGTCGAGGGTCATCGCCAGTTGGCTCCCCATCACGGAGGTGGCGGCGAGTTCCTCGTTGACGCCGGGCCGAATGATGATGGGCAGGTCGGGTGTGGTCGCAGCGGCCCGCCTCAGTTCCTCGGTGAGGGTCCCGACGGGGGATCCCTGGTAGCCGGAGGCGAAGGCCGCAGTGGTGAGGCCGAGCCGGCGGTCGGCGCGGAGTTGGTCGACGGGAAGGCGGGCGAGTGCCTGGACCCCGGAGAGGAAGACCCGGCCCTCCTCGAGCCGGAACCGGTCGACCAGTTCGTAGTCGCGTCGGCCGGTGGTGCTCGCACGGCCCCGATCCATCTGTACCTGACCCCCTTCTTGAAGACCGGGGGTTGCCACCGGCCTCACACCTGTTGTAGCGCGTCGCGACGGCCCCGTCGACCACCCGCGGTGGAACGAGAGCAGGGCGGCGATCCGTGGGCCGCGCAGAGTTCGAAGCCGTTCGGAGTGCCGGCGGTGCGGCAGTGGAGTGGTCGAGTGCTGCTCCTCTCGAGATCAGCCGGGCCCGGATCGCCGGTGGCACGGAGCGGGGTGGCCGATCGGTGGGCCATCTCGAAATCGCCCCCGTCGGGAGCGTCCGTGGCACGATGACGCCAATGATCGTGGTGATCGGTGAAGCGCTGGTGGATGTGGTCAGTGGAGCTGACGGGACGGTGGCCGAAGCCCTGGGTGGGGCGCCGTACAACACTTCGAGAGCGATCGCCCGCCTGGGCGGTGACGTCGAGTTCGTGGGTTGCCTTTCGACCGACGACGTCGGGAACCGGCTCGCCGCCGGTCTGGCAGGCGATGGGGTGGGGTTGGGCCACGTGCGCCGCACCGACCTGCCGAGCACGGTGGCCAGGGCGACGATCGGTGACGGCGGAGGAGCGACCTACGTGTTCGAGTTGCAGGGAACCGCGTCGCCATCCCTCGATCGGGACGATCTGAGCCGGCTGCCCGCCGCTCCCGACATCGTGTTCACCGGAGGACTGGCTCTCGTCGCCGAACCGTCCGCGTCGGCGATCGCCGACTACGTCGACGCCGTGCCGCCGTCGACGATCGTGGTGATCGACGTGAACAGCCGTCCCGACGCGATCACCGACGAGGCCGCGTACAGGGACCTCGTCACGAGGGTGCTGGCGCGGGCCGACGTGGTCAAGGTCAGCGACGAAGACATCGAGGTTCTCCACCCGGGAGATCGGCTCGAGGCTGTCGCCGATCGTCTTGCCGGCCATGGAGCGGCCGTCGTCGTGACCGCCGGAGCGCAAGGCTGCATCCTGGTCCGGGCGGGCGATGTCGTCCACGTTCCCGCCGCGCCGCTGCCCGGCCCGCTGGTCGACACGATCGGTGCAGGCGATACCTTCGACGGGGCGCTGTTGTACTGGCTCGCGGCCCAGGGTGTCGACCGCGCCGGACTCACCGAACTCGATCTCCGGCCTGGTCTCGAGGCGGCATCGAGAGCCGCCGCCTATGTCGTCACCCGCCGCGGCGCCGACCCCCCGACCTCCACCTGAACGGTGTCAGGAGGAGCGCTCCACTTCGCGCTTCGGTTTCGGGCCCCTACACGAGGTAGTGGCGCACGGCGAGGCGTTCGGCGGAGTCGTCGCCGGGTACCGGCAGCTGGGTGACCACGCGGAGAGTCGGCCACTCCGCCGGGCTGAGCTGCTGATACTCGAAGGTGAGTTGTCCGGCGGCGGGATGGACGAAGCGGCGGATCCGGGTCTCGAAGCCGGACACATCGTGTGTCGACCACCATTCGCCGAACTCGGCGCTCTCCTCGTGGAGGAGGTCGACCAACTCGAGGACGTCGGCGTCGTTGCGGACCGTGGACGTGGCCGAGCGGAACTCGGCCAGCGCCTGTTGGGCGTGGATGTCCCAGTCGACGATGAGATCGCGGGTCGAGCGATCGGCGAAGAGCACCCACAACAGGTTCCGCCGAGGCGGTTCGAGCTCCTCGATGCGGGGATAGAGGCGGGCCTGGGCGGTGTTCCACGCCAAGAACTCCCAGCGCGGGCCGAGCACGTAGGCCGGTGCCGGCATCACGGCGTCGATCAGGCGCACCAGGGCATTGGGGGCCTCCTCGGGCGCCTCCACGCTGGCCGTTCCGGGTTCGGTGAGGGCCAGCAGGTGCTCCAGCCCCGCCTCGTCGAGCCGAAGTGCCCGGCCGATCGCGAGCAGAACGTCGTCTGATGCGTTGATGCGGCGTCCCTGCTCGAGCCACGTGTACCAGGTGAGCGAGACACCGGCCAGCATCGCCACCTCTTCCCGCCGCAACCCAGGCGTGCGCCGTCCGCGGCCGCGGGGCAGGCCGACCTGTTCGGGCCGGATCTGGGCCCGGCGGGCGCGCAGGAAGTCCGCCAGCTC
Organism: uncultured Ilumatobacteraceae bacterium; assembly: GCA_965601935.1. Taxonomy (GTDB): domain Bacteria; phylum Actinomycetota; class Acidimicrobiia; order Acidimicrobiales; family Ilumatobacteraceae; genus CBFCWZ01. The sequence goes on along the minus strand of CBFCWZ010000328.1, from coordinate 1,074 downwards.
CTGCCGATGGTCGGTCGCCGTCATCCCCACCAGTCAAGCAAGTCCGCCGACTGTCCGGGGCCGCCGTCCGAACCGTGGACTGGTGTTGCCCGTTCCCCATCGGCGCCGATGGAGACGCGCAAGGTGGAGCGGGTGTCCGGAGGCCGCGTGGAGAGGGCGCGACCTGGGATTTCGCGAGTCAGCCGGAATTCTCGACGTCCGTGTTCGGTGGACTGCCCGCCGAGCCGGTTCGGCCAGCCGGCGTTCCGGTCCGCTGAGTCCTCGCCGGTCGGCTGGTCGATGACGAACCGCTGAGCCTCCCGACAGCGGTACGTTCGGGGTGTGGATCCGGATGTGATGTTGGACGACCTGCGGACGTTGGTGGAGGTGGAGTCGCCGTCGCATGACGTCGATGCGCTGACACGGTCGGCCGAGACGCTCGCAGCTCTGATCGAGCAGCGGATCGGTGGCACCTGCCGTCTGATCCCGAGCCTGGCCGGGCCCCACGTGCACTGGTCGGGTGGAGGCGAGCCGAAGGTGCTGCTGCTCGGCCACCACGACACGGTGTTCCCCCTCGGAACGCTCGCGGCCCGGCCGTTCGACGTGTCCGACGGGCGCGCCACGGGACCAGGTGTGTTCGACATGCTGGCCGGGATCGTCCAGGCCCTCCACGGACTCGCCACGCTCGACGACCTGAGCGGTGTGGAGTTGCTGTTCAGCTCCGACGAGGAGGTCGGCTCACACGCGTCGCGTGACCTCATCGAGGACCGCGCCAGGGCCTGTGGTGCAGTGCTCGTGCTGGAGCCGTCGGCCGATGGAGGAGTGCTGAAGACAGGACGCAAGGGGTGTGGAACATTCGAGGTCCACGTCCACGGACGCGCCGCCCACGCCGGGCTCGAGCCCGAACGCGGCATCAACGCTCTCGTCGAGGCGTCACATCAGGTGCTCGCCATCTCCGAACTCGGCCGGCCCGATGCCGGAACGACGGTGACCCCCACGGTGGCGTCGGCCGGAACGGCGGACAATGTCGTGCCCGCCGAGGCGCGGCTGCGCGTCGACGTGAGGGTCGAATCGGCCGCAGAGAAGGAGCGGGTC
>CBFCWZ010000327.1:0-3893 GCA_965601935.1 uncultured Ilumatobacteraceae bacterium | reverse complement strand
GTCGCCGGCACTCACCTCCTGGCCGTCGTCGACCAGCCACTCGATGATGGTGCCTTCCTCCATGGTGAGGCCGAGCTTGGGCATGCGGAACTCTGTCGCCATCAGGGTCCTTTCGGGGGTACGTCGAACAGGCCGCGGTCGGCGGCGCGGTGGAGGGTGGCGGCCACGTCGATGACGAGGGGGCCGGCCGGATCGATCTCGACCGTGATGGTCGCATCGGGGGAGACGGGGGTGGTGCGCTCACCGTCGTAGGCGAGCACCCCTCCGCCCTCCACCTCGACGGGGGTGCGTTCGGGGAGCGCGGTGACGGACTCGACCTCGACGGTCGTGAACGTGCCCGGTGCGAGCGGAACGCGGACTCTCCGTCCGCCCTCGCCGAGACGGAGCAGGAGGCCCCCGGGATCGTCGCGCCCGAGTGGCTGGACTCGTCCGGCCACGCTGGCGAGGCCGGTGCTGGCCGGATCGGCGATCGCAGCAACGATCCAGCGGATCGTCGAGGGGTTGGTGACGGCGCGGGCCCCGACGAAGTGCGAGTCGATCAGTGCCGCCTCGACCAGGGCCACGTCGTCGGTCGAGCCGTCACCGTCGTCGATGCGCAGGGTGACTCGCTTCGACGGGACGCCGACGTCGTCGAGGGGCACCTCCCCGTCGGCGACGAGAGCAGCGGCCATGCCCGCCGATGTCCCGTCGACCATGCGCGGGTACACGTTGTTCGTCCCGGTCGAGATCCCGACGAAGGGAGCGCTGGGCCAACCCTTGGCGACGTCGCGGCAGGTTCCGTCACCACCGAGGACCACGACCGCTCCGGCATCCTGCTTCCAGAGCGATTCGGCGGCGATGACGGAATCGAGCGGGGAGCCGGTGAGGGGGCCGTCGAGACGCTCGTAGGGGACGTCGAGCCCCTCGGTGGCGCGCTCGCCCAGCCGGTGGGTGTCGGAACTCACCAGGATGCGCGTCGCGCCGCCCTCCGCGGCGCCGCTGATGACGCGGCGGAGCACGCCGATCTTGGCGGAATCGGAGGTGTGGCTGGCCGCAGAGACGAGTCGGCGGATGTCCTTCCCCGCGTGGGGATTGACGATGATGCCGACCGTCGACACGGCCTCAGGCGGCGCCGGGCCGTTCGAGCACGGAACGGATCTCGGCGGCGATGCCCTTGGCGCTCGGGAGGTAGTTGGCCTCGAGGACCGGGCTGAACGGCACCGGTGAGAACGGGGCGGCCACGCGGGCGACGGGGGCGTCGAGATGGTCGAACGCCTCCTCCTGGATCTGGGCGGCCACCTCGGCGCCGAGCCCGCCGAACCGGACGGCTTCGTGGACCACCACGACGCGATTCGTCTTGCGCACCGACTCGACGATGGTCGCCGTGTCGAGTGGCTGCAAGGTCCGCGGGTCGATGACTTCGACGTCGATGCCGTCACCGGCGAGTTGCTCGGCCACGTCGAGCGCCTCGTTGGCCATCCGGCCCCAGGCCACGACGGTGACATCGCTTCCCTCGCGGGACACGTTGGCCGTGCCGAGCGGGATCTCGTAGCGCTCCTCGGGCACCTCGCCCTGCATGCCGAGCAGGCGCTTGTGCTTGATCATCACGGTCGGGTTGTCCTCCCGGATGCACGCCGCCATGAGGCCCTTCATGTCATAGGGCGTCGACGGGTGGACGACCTTCAAGCCTGGGATGTGGCACAGCAGCGCCTCGAGCGACTGGCTGTGCTGTGCGGCCGCCGAGAGGCCCCCGCCCCCGCCGGTGGTGATGGTGAGCGGAACGGTGGCCGCGCCGCCGAACATGTACTTGATCTTCGCTGCCTGGTTCACGATCTGGTCGAAGGCGACGCAGATGAAGTCCATGAACATGATGTCGACGATCGGCCGCAGACCCGACACGGCCGAGCCCACGCCGAGGCCGATGATGGCCTGCTCGCTGATGGGCGTGTCGACGACACGTTCCTCGCCGAACTGCTTCTGCAGGCCGGCGTAGGTGCCGAACACGCCCCCGAAGGCGCCGATGTCCTCGCCGGCGCAGAACACGTCGGGGTCGGCCGCCATCTCCAGCCGCACGGCCTCGTTGAAGGCCTGGACGTAGGTGATCTTCCGGGTCATGACGCCACCCCTTCGGTGTAGACGTCGACCAGCAACTGGTCGGGGTCGGGCGGCGGGCTGGACTCGGCGAACTCGATGGCTGCCGCGATGTCGGCACGCAGCTCGGCCCAGATCTCGTCGAACTCCTCGCGGGTGACCGTGCCGACCTCGACGAGCCGGTCCTCGAGGGTGAAGATCGGGTCGCGCTTCTTCCACTCCTCGACCTCTTCGTCGGTGCGGTACTTGAGGCCGAGGTTCTGTACGCCGTGGTGGTTGTAGAAGCGGTACGTCTTGGCCTCGATCAGCGACGGGCCGCCACCTTCGCGGGCCCGGGCCACGGCTTCGAGCGCGGCCTCGTGGACGGCGACGGCGTCCATCCCGTCGACGATCACACCGGGGATGCCGTAGCCCGCGGCACGGTCGACCACGTCGGTGATCGCCATCGTCTTGTCGCGGGGGGTGAACTCGCCGTACTCGTTGTTCTCACACACGAACACCACCGGGAGCTTCAACGCGGCCGCCATGTTGGCCGCCTCGTGGAAGGCGCCGATGTTGGTGGAGCCGTCCCCGAAGAAGGCCACCGCCACGTTGCCGTCCCCCCGGTACTTGTTGGCGAAGCCGGCCCCGACGGCGATGGGTGACCCCGCCCCGACGATGCCGTTGGCGCCGAGCATCCCGACGTCGAGCGAGGAGATGTGCATCGACCCGCCCTTGCCCTTGTTGTAGCCCGTGGACTTGGCCATGAGCTCGGCCATCATCTTGTCGAACCGGCCGCCCTTGGCCACGAGGTGACCATGGCCGCGGTGGGTGGAGGTGATCTGGTCGTCGTCGGTGAGCGCGACGCACACACCCGAGGCGACCGCCTCTTCACCCACATAGAGGTGGAGGAAGCCGGGCAGCTTGGCGGCTTCGGCCAGTTGGCCGGCGGCCTCTTCGAAGAGGCGGATCCGCACCATGCGCCGGTGCAGGTCGGCCAGGACGTCTCGCGAGAGATCCATCAATGTCTCCTTCAGCGGCCCGGGATCAGCGGCTCAGAATCGTGACGCCGCTCAGGCCGGGCGCGCCGTAGACGTGGGTGTAGGCGACCTTGGGGTCGTTGGGCACCTGGCGCTCGCCGGCGTCACCGCGTAGCTGGAGCACGTTCTCGTACACCTGGCGCAGGCCGGAGGCGCCGATCGGCTCGCCGTTGGCGAGGCATCCGCCGTCGGTGTTGACGGGGAGGCGGCCGTTGATCTCGGTGTCGCCCCGGGCGATCATCTCCTCCTGCTCACCGTGCTCGCAGAAGCCGTTCTCGGCCATGTGCATGATCTCGGCGCCGGCCTCGGTGTCCTGGAGCTGGGCCAGGTCGACCTCGTCGGGGCCGATGCCGGCCATCTCGAAAGCCGCCTTCGACGCATCGGTGGTCGGACCCGGGTCGCGTTCGATGGCGACCGACGGGGCGAGCACCTCGAACGACCCGAACTTGCGGGTCCGCACGGCGGCGGCCTTCAGGTAGATGGGCCGGTCGGTGTACTCCTTGGCCTTGTCGGCCCGGCACAGCACCATCGCCACGCCACCCTCGCCGGGGGAGCAGAACATGTACTGGGTGAGTGGGTACGACAGCATCAGCGAGTCGAGGATCTCCTGCTCGCTGAGTGGCTTGCGGCGCCATGCCATGGGGTTCAGCGCGCCGTTGCGGAAGGCTTTGGCCGACACCTTGGCGAGGGTGTCGTGGCTGATCCCGTACTCGTGCATGTAGCGGTTGATCTTCATGCCGAAGAACTGGGTGGTGAGGGCGAGGCCGGAGCCGCCGTACCAGTCGGAACCACGCGTGCCGGTCT
>CBFCWZ010000326.1:0-3908 GCA_965601935.1 uncultured Ilumatobacteraceae bacterium | reverse complement strand
GTGACGATCAGCGACAGCAGCAGCACGAAGAAGAGCGTCGCTGCGTTGTTGGTCTCCTCGTCGGAGCTGCGCAACAGCACCAGGTAGCCGACCACGATCAACAGGTTCATCGCGATGGTGGCGAGGGCGTGGCGTCCGAGCGAGGTCCAATCGAGGCTCCACCGGCTGATCAGCCATTGGGTGAGGACCGCGTTGGCGCCGACGATGACGGCGACTCCGAGGATGATCTGCCAGGGCTCGGAGGTGGAGCTCGGGATCACCTGGGCGAAGATCACCCACAAGAGGCCCATGAGGGCGACTTTCTCGAAGGTGTACCACGACACGACCGGGACCCGGCCGACACCGCCGTCGCTGGACGGTGGGGGCAGGTGACGGTCGACGTCGACGGTGAAACCCCAGTCGGGAGCAGGGGCCTTGCGCAGGCCCGCACGGGCGGCGAAGAACAGGACCACTGCGAGCACCGCCACGAGGGCGACGAACCAGAGGTTCTGCGAGAACGCCTCGCCCCAACCGGTGTCGACGGTGACGCCCAAGACATCCTCTTTCATGAAGTCGGTGAAGTCGAGCTGGGCGATGTGGATCCACCATTCCTGAGGGAGCTTGATGAAGATCCAGATGAACGCGGCGATCCCGATGACGGCACGCCGGCTCAGCCGCAGCGGATTCCAGCGTGTCCGCACCGCCTCGTAGGCGATGAAGAAGTACTCGAAGGTGTTCGGGAAGATCAGCAGCAGGGCGCGAGTGTCGGTGAGCTCGAACAGCACCACGCCGACGAGGCGGTAGTACCAGAGGAACGCGGCCACCTTGTAGGCGAACGGGTCACGCCAGTTGCGGATCGTCGCCAGGTAGGCGATGGCCAGGTAGTAGACGTCGAGCGCCTTGTCGTAGCCCTGATAGCCGTCCAGTTCGAGGTCGGTGAACTGCTGGAAGATCGTCTGGTCGGCGGCATCGATCACGAGCGCAGCGAGGATCGCCGGGAGGGCGAACCTCGGGATGAGCAGCGGGACGAGGAGTCGGGCGAGGACGACGGCGATGAAGATTCCCAAGGCCGCCGACGTTAGGCGGAGCGACGCTCGAGTGCGCGAACCGGCTCCGTCCCTGCCTCAGTGGCCGGGCGGGTGGTTGCGCTCGGCAGGGTCCTGGTTGTAGAAGGCCCGCAGCTCTGTGTACAGGGCGGGCTCGTGTTCCCTCAGGTCGGCCGAGCGGGTGAAGAACACCTCGGTGGCGACGGCGAAGAACTCCGCCGGGTTGGTCCCTGCGTACGGCCGCAGGACCGGTGAGCCCTCGGCTCTCACCTCGTCGTAGGCGGCAGTGCAGACCTCGACCCACCGCGTGCGGGCAGCCTCGCTGCCGAGCGGCGGCGTGCCGTCGGTGACCCCGTCGAGCATGTCGAGGCGGTGGGCGAACTCGTGGTACACGACGTTCTCACCCCGGTGCGGCGACTTGGCCCCCCGGCGTGTGGCACCCCACGACAGGACCACGGGCCCCTTGCTGTGGGCCTGGCCGGCGAGGTACTGCGTCGACGTCGAGTACGTGCCACCGCCGGTGGCATGCGGGCCGCTCAGCCGTACCGTCGACCGGTGCACGATCACCGAGGTCAGCTTCGGGTAGTCGTCGATCTCCAGTCCCAGCAGCAGCAGCGACGCCTGTGCGGCGATCACGACCCTCATCTCCTCGGTGAGCTCGAAGCCCCGGGCCGGCTCCCAACGCCAGCGCTCGACGAAGTTGGCGAGGAGGATTCGCAGGCGTTCCCGCTCGTGGTCGGCCAGCCAGCTCCACTGCTCGAAGTCGCGCTCGAGTACCGGCTCCCATGCGGGGTCGAACTCGGCGGGCGGGCGGGCGAACCACCTCCGGACGCGGGACAGCACGGTCAGGACAAAAGGTTCAGGGCGCGGTCGGCAACGGCGGGTGCATCGTGGCCGGCCAGGACGGCGGGAGGGACGTGTTCCTCGCCGCCGAAGTACTCGGCAAGTCGCCGCTGCGCGTCGTCGCCGAAGAGGATCTCCGCCACCTCGCGTAGGCCGGTCGAGTGGTTGATGTCGTCGTCGCGCACCACGAGCTCGATCTTCGAGCGGCGCCGCATGAAGTCCTCGAGCTTCACGACCATCTCGGAGCGGGCCGTGGAGTAGAGCTCGACGCGGAGGTAGTCGGCGGCGCCCATGATGTCCTCGCCCATCGCCGGATCTTCGCGGATCGCGTCGAGCATGGCGAAGGCCCGACGGCCGTAGCGCCGCCAGAGACGATCGGACAGGGGCTCGGTGTCGGGCTTGGTGCGCAGGGAGTCGAGCTTCATCAGCCGGGCCTGACGGTGGAACTCCTTGCGGGTCGCCTTTGCCGGCTCCCCGTACCAGTTGTGCAGGTCCTTCTCGAGGGGGATACCGAGCTCTTCGATCTCTGCGGCGACCTCCTCGCCGACGTTCAGGCAGTCGGTCAGCTTGCCGCCGAACACGCTGACGATGTTCTTCTCGGCGTTCGTCTCGACGGCGTGTTTGCGGCTCAACTTCGTCCAGTCCACGTCCTTCTGGTCGCCTCCACCCGACTTCACGACGAGTGGGCGGACACCACTCCTGCTGGCGATGACGTCGTCGGCCGACAACGGGGTGTCGAGGTCGACCCGCTCGTTGATCTGCTCGAGGAGGAAGTCGACGTCCTCCTGCTCGGTCTCGGTGTACGGATCGTCGACGCGGGTGTCGGTGGTTCCGATGACGGAACGCCGGCCCATCGGGATCACGTAGAAGAGCCGCTGGGTGTCGTCGAAGAACGCCAGCACCCGGTGGTGCTCGTGCGTGGTGAGCCGTGGCACCACGAGATGCACGCCCTTCGAATAGACGATGCGATGGTTCGTCGGGTTCGCCCATGCCTCGTTGATCTCGTCGATGAAGGGGCCTGCGGCGTTGACGATCGTCGTGGCCGAGGTGCGGAACTCCTCGCCGCTGTCGGCGTCGCGCAACCGCGCCTGCCAACGGTTCCCGTCCCAGTCGGCCGAGACCAGCTCGACGTAGTTGGCAGCGGTCGCCCCTGCCTCGATCGCCGAGCGGACGAACGAGAACACGAACCGGCAGTCGTTGTCGACGAGGATGCCGTCGCGGTACTCGATGCCACCTCTCACGCCGGCGGTGTCGATCACCGGCTCGAGATCCTCGATCTTCTCCTGGCTCAGGTGCGTGGGGGCCTTCGTCCCGAACTGCCCGAGGACCCAGTACGCCGTGGCCCCGAGAGCGGCGAACCATGGCGGAAACGGCCCCCTCGCGTCGAGGGCGGCCAGGAAGCCGATCTCCCGGATGTTGTCGGGGTAGGCGCGCATGAGCCGGTTGCGGGAGCGGCACAGCTTGAACACGAGCCCGAGTTCGTAGTTCTCCATGTACTTGAACCCGCCCCACACGAGGTTCGACGACGTCTGGCTGGTGAAGCCGGCGAAGTCGCCCCGGTCGATCAGCGCGACGTTCGCACCCCGGCCGGCGAGAGAGGCGGCGCTCACGGCACCGTTGATTCCTCCGCCGATCACGAGGGTGTCGAACGAGCCGTCGCGCAGACGGTCCAGGTGAGTGGCACGCAACCTCATGACCCCACTCTTGCACCGTTTCGGAGACGGCCCAACGTGCGAACGTCCCGGTCGCGGTGACAGCAATCACCCACCGAAACGGGCGAGTAGGGACCTCCGGCCATTGCAGTTCCGCTGCGTTCCGACGGGGCGCGCCCCGGTCAGCTGCCTGCCGCCACGACGGCGATCAGGATGCTCGCCGCACCGACTGCGCCCGGGGTGGCCCACATCGCCCAGGAGGGGACGGGGCGGTAGCGGGGAGCGAAGAGGACGGCACCGCACAGCGCCCCGGCGACGGCGCCACCGAGGTGACCCCCGATCGAGATGTTGCTGATGGCGAACGTGAGGAACAGGTTGATCAACAGCA
>CBFCWZ010000325.1:0-3970 GCA_965601935.1 uncultured Ilumatobacteraceae bacterium | reverse complement strand
CCTCGACCCCGCCCCACGGGCTCTTCCGGCTGGCCGGGATGTGGGAGTGCTCCGGGAACCAGAGCGATTCGAAGCCCCGCTCCTCGAGTTCCTCGGCCAATTCGACCGGTTGGATCGTCTGATCGGTCGGGAAGATCTCCACGGCGATGTGCATGCGCCGACGGTAGCCACCGTCCGGTTGGCCGCGGGTACGGTGCGGCGATGGGGCGAGGATTCCGGTTCGGGGTGCAGACGGGACCGTTCGACGAACCTGTCGCACTGCGCGAGTTCGCCCGGAGGGTGGAGGACCTCGGCTACGAGGAACTCTTCTCCTACGACCACATCGGCGCGGTCGACCCGTTCCTCCCGCTGATGGTGGCCGCGGAGGCGACGACGAGGTTGCGATTCGGCCCGCTCGTGATCAACAACGAGTTCCACAATCCGGTCTTGTTGGCGCGGGCGGCGGCCACCTTCGACGTTCTGTCCGGTGGGCGGCTGACGCTCGGGATGGGCACGGGCTACATGCAATCGGAGCACGACGCCTCGGGGATCCCGCTCCGCTCGCCGGGCCCGCGGGTGACACGGCTGAGCGAGTCGCTCCGGGCGCTGCGGGGTCTCCTGGACGACGGGTCAGCGTCGGTCGACGGCGAGGAGAGCCGTCTCGATGTGGAGGATCTCGGCGTGGAGCCCGCCCAGTCGAGGATCCCGTTCCTGGTCGGCGGGCACGGCAGGCGGGTCGTGTCGTTGGCCGGCGAGTTCGCCGACATCTTCCAGTTCACCGGGCTCACCCACGCCCCGGGGACGGGTGTTCCGAGTGCGGGCGGGTTCGCCCTCGACGACGTTCGCCGACGGCGCGACTGGTTGGCCGAGTCGGAGCGGTTCGACGACATCGAACTGTCGTCGCTGGTGCAGATGACCCATGTCGGTGACGGGGCAGACCGCGTGCTGGCCGACGGGGCCGCGCGGACCGGCCTGTCTGCCGACCACCTTGCCGACACCCCGTTCGTCCTGGCCGGCTCGTTCGATCAGGTGGTCGACAAGATCCATCGTCTCCGTGACGATCTCGGGATCAGCCATTTCGTGATCCGCGACCCCGAGGGCTTCGCCCCGGTCGTTGCCGCGCTCAGCTGACCTCGACGTCGTGAGTGCGTAGGTCGCGGGCGATCTCGGCCTGGCGAACGAGGAACGACCGCTCGTCGAGCTTCTTGCGCCGCATCCATGTCGTGACCTCGGCGTTGCACTTGCTGGCATTGCACGAGCGGCACGAGGGAACCACGTTGTCGAGCGTGTAGCGGCCGCCCCGCGAGATCGCCAGCACGGTGTCGCGCTGGAACGGCCCGTCGGTGGCCCCGCAATAGGCGCATCCTCCCCACGCCCCGACGAGAGCCTTCCACTGCTGGTCGCTCAGGTCGTGTTCGCGTCGCGACATCCGCCGCATGCGGCGTTGCGCGTACCTGGCCCGGCGGGTGGTGCCCATCGGCTCAACGTAGCGACGCCGGTCGAGTGGGACGCGGCACCAACGGTGACACCGCAAGGGTGAAGGGGTGTCGACACCGCTGCGGGGTCAGCCGAGCTTGACGAAGAGCTTCTCGAGTTCCTCGGGGTTGATGTCGCTGTCCTCGTCGACCACGCAGTGGCGCATGCCGGCGGAGAACAGCCGGTAGTTGACGCGGTCCATCGCCGACTTGATGGCTGACAACTGGGTGACGATGTCCTGACAGGAGCGGCCGTCCTCGATCATCTGCTGGACGCCTCGGACCTGACCCTCGACGCGACGCAGCCGCTTGGTCACGTCATCGGTCACTTCGTCCGGGAATCGCATGTCCGTACTATACCCCAAGGGGTAGGGGTACTACAACGTTGCGACGGGAAACCCTTCAGGCGAGCCCGAGGCGCTGCACTTGCTCGACGGGGGCCTCGACCTCGCGGAGAGCAGTCCGCAGCAGCTCGGTCATCTCGTCGGCCACCGACTCGGTGGACCGGTTCTCCTGCTCGTCGGGGTCGACGTCGAGGTCGTAGAGGTGGTGGCGGCCGGAGATGCCCTCGCCGCCACGGGTCCAGTAGGGGAGCATGTCGCCGGGCTCGAAGGGCTGGCGGATCACGGGAATCTCGGAACCCGGCATGAAGTCGAGCCACGCTCTCCGGTCGGGTGGTGGGAAGGCCATGAAGGAGCGCAGCGACTTCTGCGCGGGCATGGTCGACCAGCGGTTCGACCACATCGACAGCGGGGCGTTGTCGCCCTCGGGTGCCCGGGCGTATTTGCGGCGGCCATCGGTGACCTGCACCCAGTTCCCGAAGACCCCACCGATGGCCCAGTCTCGAATCGTCTCACTGTCACCGGCGAGCAGAGGGAGGAGCGAGCGGCCGTGGGTCGCATGATCGGCGGTCACCCCGAACACGTCGGCGATCGTGGCGTGCAGGTCGACGTTGGTGGTGAGTGCATCCACGACGCCCGGTTGGCGGCCCGGCCAGTGCACGAGCAATGGGGTGTGGCCCAGCGGTTCGAACTGGGGCACCCCGGGCTTGCCCCAGATGTCCTTCGGCATCCCGTCGGCCGAACGCGATTCGCCGAGGTAGTGGCCGTGGTCGGTGCAGACGACGAGGGCTGTCGTGTCCCACAGCCCCTGGGAGTCGAACTCGTCGAGCAGGCGCCCGAACCAGTGGTCGATCATCGACAGCTTGCCGCCGTAGTTGGCGCGGATGTGACGGCCCTGCGCCTCGGTCAGGTGGCCGTCGGTGATCCCGCCGACCACGTAGGGCGGCCAGATCAACCGGTCGTCACTCCACGCCTCGTCGTCGTACATCGACGCCCACGGTTCAGGCGTGTCGAACGGTTCGTGGGGGTCGAACTCGTCGATGAAGAGCATCCAGCGGTCGTGGGCAGCAGATGCGTGTCGCAGCCATTCGGCCGCCGTCGACATGACCTTCGGTCCGGGGAAGTCGTGCTCGTCGCGGAACCACGTGCGGGCATCGTCGTAGTGGCGTCGGCCGAATGCGTCGTCGTCGATCCCGAACCGTGAGCGGAGGAACCACCCTCCGTCGAGGGCGGGCGGGATGACGGTGGGCGAGCCGACCGCCGACGGGTCCGGATAGGTCCGCCAGGGGTCGCCTTCATGGCCGCGGAGGTACTCCCAGCCGTCGAAGTCGGTGTGGTAGTTCTCCCCGCCGGTCTCGAACAGGTGGGGGTGGTCGGACACGAGCATCGTGGTGACGCCGGCATCCTGCAGCGAGGCGGTGATCGCCTGCTCCCACAGCTCGATCGAACCCCACGGCTTCCAGAGGAAGTCGAGCGCGCCGCACAGGATGTCGTGGCGGGCCGGCATGCACGGCAGTGATCCCGTCACATGGTTCGTGAACTGCGTCGACCTGGTGGCGAACCGGTCGAGGTTCGGGGTGGCGAACTCGGTCCCGCCGTACGAACCGAGCATGTGCCGGTTCAGCGAGTCGAGCAGCACGACCACGAGATTGTCCGGCCGGTCGGTCCCCCAGTCCATGCGGGAACCGTATGTGCTCGGCCGGGGGCGCAGCGCGATGGCGAGCGAAGCCGTGGAACCGGGACTGCCGTTCCTCGAGGGCGTCGTCTCCGCAGCCGACACCGACGACCCAGTAGTTCTCCCCGTCCTCGAGGGTCTTGGTGTAGATCCAGGCGAACATCGCGTCGCCGTACGCGATGTCCCAGAACTGGTACATCGTGGCCGGATCGAGGTCGGCCGGTCCGGCGACGTAGTGGTTCATTCCGCCGCCGACGGCCTCGCCGTGGAGGTCGTCGGGCCGCAGGGCCTGGCGGATCGGGAGCGAACTCTGGCCGGAGGCGTCGATCACGTAGCGAGCGCCGATCCGCTCCTCGTGGCCGGCCGAATCACCCACCGTGACGGTGACCCCTCCGCCATCCATCTCGAACCCGATGTACTCGCATTCGCATGCGTGACCCGTCTTGTCGCTCGTTGCGCCTTCGCCCTTCATGTCGTCCCCCGCGTCGTCGAGGGGGAAC
>CBFCWZ010000324.1:0-3976 GCA_965601935.1 uncultured Ilumatobacteraceae bacterium | reverse complement strand
GCCTTGGCGAGGGAGGCGGTCGACGGGAGCTCGTCGTTCATCTCGCTGGCGCACCACATGCCGTAGTAGGCGGCGGACTTGGCCGACTCGACCTCGAGGAGCATGTCGGCGCACTTGTGCTTGATCGCCTGGAACGAGCCGATCGGGCGGCCGAACTGGACACGCACCTTGGCGTACTCGACGGCCATGTCGAGGACGCATTGGGCGCCGCCGACCTGCTCGGCGGCGAGGCCGACGGCGGCGAGGTCGAGCATCTGCTCGAGCACGCTCCAGCCGGAGCCCTCGGAGCCGATCAGCGTGGCCGGGGTGTTGGAGAACTCGAGCTTGGCCTGCTTGCGGGTCTGGTCCATCGTCGACAGCGGGGTGCGGGTGAGACCGTCGGCGTCGCCGTCGACGGCGAACAGACTGGTGCCGGCACCGGTCGTGGCGGCCACGATGATCAGGTCGGCGGTGTGGCCGTCGAGCACGAACGACTTCTCGCCAGACAGCGTGTAGCTGCCGTCCGAGCCGGAGGCCTCCATCGTGATACCGGCCTCATCCCACTTCCCCGAGGGCTCGGTGAAGGCGACGGTGGCGATCGTCTCGCCCATGGCGATGCCGGGGAGGTACTTCTGCTTGGCGTCCTCGTCGCCCGACAGGATCAGCGTGTTGGCGGCCAACACGACGCTGGAGAAGAACGGCGCACAGAGCAGCGCCCGGCCCATCTCCTCGAGCACGATGCCGAGCTCGACGTAGCTGAAGCCCGAGCCGCCGTACTCCTCGGGGATGTGCAGGCCCTGCAGACCCATCTGCTCGGCCATCTGGGACCACACGGCCTCGTCGTAGCCGTTCTCGGTCTCCATCTGCTCGCGCACGTCGGCCTCGGAGCTCTTGGCCTCGAGGAACGCCCGGATCGTGGCGCGCAGTTCTTCCTGTTCTTCCGTGAAGGCGAAGTTCATGCCGCCATCGTGCCCGCCCACCCGCCGTGGCACAAATCAGGATGTGTACACTCGCGTACACATGGAGATCCCGCCGTCCACCGCAATCGGAGTGCGCTCCCTCCGTGCCTCACTACCCGAGGTGCTCCGGCGAGCCGAGGCCGGGCAGGCCACCACCGTGACCAGGGGTTCCCGGCCCGTCGCCCGGATCGCCCCGCTCGGCGAGGAGGCGCCGAGCCTGGACGGGCTGGTCAACTCGGGGGGCGTCATCCCGCCCCGGCGCACGAGCCCGTGGCGCGCCCCCGAGCCGGTCCCGGTCTGGGCGGGCGTCCGGATCGACCAAGTACTGCGGGAGCTGCGCGGATGACGGTGGTACTCGACACGTCGGCGGTGCTCTCGCTGGTCGTCGAGGGCCCGGGCCGCGGCATCGTGCTGGACGCGTTCGATTCCGACGAGGTGTGGGCGGCGTCGGCTCTGGCACTCACGGAGGCGCTCCCGGCCCTCGACCGCCTCAGCGACGAGGGGGTGATCCGGGCCGACCTGGAGGACGCCCTCCGGCTCGTGTGGGACCACCTCCACGTCGTCCCCGTCGACCAGCGGTGCCTCGACCGGGCGGCGGCGCTGGCGCGCACGCAGCCGGTTCGGTTGACCGACGCCATCCACCTTGCCGCCGCCGAGCGGATGCCCGGGCCGCGCCGGTTCGCCACGTTCGATCCGACGCAGATCGGTGTCGCCCTCGGCCTGGGGTTCGACGTGGTGAGCAGCTGAGGATGACCACCCGCAGTACGTCTGTGCCGTCCAGTTCGTGTGGGAGACTGACCGCATGGCTGCCCCCACCGACACGCTGCACTGGTCGAACGCCGACGTCGAGGTCCACAAGGTGGTCGTCGGCCCCTACGAGAACAATGTGTTCGTGGTGCGCTGCACCGGCACCGGCGACGCCGTGCTGCTCGACGCCGCCAACGAGCACGAACAGCTCCTCGAGCTGTGCCGGCGCCTCGGAGTGAAGCGGGTGCTGGAGACGCACGGCCACTGGGACCACATCCAGGCCGTGCCGGCGATGCGGGAGGCCGGCTACGAGGTGGCCGTGACCAGGCTCGACGCCCCGAAACTCGACGAGGTCGGCTACGACGTGTTCCTCGACGACACCGAGGTGATCGAGTTCGGCCGCCTGCGCCTCCACGCGATCCACAACCCGGGGCACACCCCGGGATCGATCTCGTTCCACCTCGAGGGCACTCCCCTTCTCTTCAGCGGCGACACCCTGTTCCCGGGCGGTCCCGGGGCCACCCACTTCGACGACGGCGACTTCGACACGATCATCCGCTCGATCACCGACAAGCTGTTCGTCTTCCCCGACGACACCATCGTCCTCCCCGGCCACGGCGACGACACCACGATCGGGAACGAACGACCTCATCTCGAAGAGTGGATCGAACGCGGCTGGTGACGTGGCCCGACGGGGACTCGAACGGATCTGACCGGACGTGATGTCATCGAGGCCGGTCCCATGAGGTACGACGAGCGGCCGGCGGACCACACTCCCGTCCACACCGCTGACCTTCCCCCCACTCCGGTCCGCGACCGCAACATCCCCGCAACCGCCTGGGTGGAGGCACCCGAGAGCCTGCTCACGCTGGGCGACGACCTCCCGGGTCGTCCGGTCGCCGAGTACAAGCGGCGGATCGGCGAGTGGTTGCTGTGGCGAGCGGGGCCGGCGAAGGGTGCCGATGCCCGCTACTGGGCTGCGCCGGCGGACGCGTTCGACCGGGCGGTGACGCTGCGACTCCATGGGGACGGTACCGCCGAGGGCATCGGGCCGAGCGGCGCCCGGCACGACCGCTTCCGCAGCTGGAAGGAGGACCTGCGCGATGCGTGATCCTTCGTCGGCATTTCCCCTATCGCCATAGTGATAATTCGAGGCCGACCGTAGACTCGACGCGGTGAGCCTCCTCCGCGTCGAGAACCTCCACGCACGGCCCGCCGAGACCGACCCCGGGCTCGACGTCGACGCACTGAGCGTCGTCGCCGAGGGGATTCGCGAGGTGCGCCCCGAACGGCCCAACATGGGTGTCGTGCTGATCACCCACGACCCGTTCCTCCTCGACGAGGTCACCCCCGACAGGATCCACATCCTGTTCGACGGGCGGATCGTCACCAGCGGCGGGATGGAGCTCGCCGAGCAGCTCGAGCGGGACGGCGACGAGGCCTTCCGGGCCGCGGTCTGATCCGATGAGCCTCGACGCGACGGCCCTGCGCAAGGAATTCCCGCTGCTGTCGCGCACGATCGACGACCAGCCGATCGTGTACCTCGACTCCGGGAACACCAGCCAGAAGCCGCGCGTGGTCATCGATGCGATGACCACCTTCCTCGAGCACAGCTACGCCCCCATCAACCGCAGCTCCTACCGGCTCGCCGGCGAGGCGACCGACGCCTACGAGGGCGCACGCAAGGCGGTGGCCGAATTCGTCAACGCCCCGTCCGCCGACGAGATCGTGTTCACGAAGAACGCCACCGAGTCGTTGAACGTCGTCGCCCAGGCATGGGGCCGGCAGAACCTCTCGGAGGGCGACATCGTGGTGCTCACCGACATGGAGCACCACGCCAACATCGTGCCGTGGCACATGCTGGCCGCCGATCGGGGGATCGAGCTGCGCTGGGTTCCGCTCACCGCCGACGGCCAGCTCGACCTCACCGACCTCGACGCCACGCTGCGCGGCGCCAAGGTGTTCTCGTTCACTGCGATGAGCAACGTGCTCGGCACGATCCCACCGGTGGCCGAGCTCTGCGCCGCAGCGCACCGGGCCGGAGCACTGGCGATCGTCGACGCCTGCCAGTACGTCCCCCACAACGCCACCGACGTGCAGGCGTGGGATGCCGACTTCGTGGCCTTTTCGTCGCACAAGATGTGCGGCCCGTCCGGCATCGGGATGCTGTGGGGACGCATGGAGCTGCTCGACTCGATGCCCCCGTTCCTCGGTGGCGGGAACATGATCGACACCGTCACCTTCGACGGCTTCACCACCGCACCGGTCCCCGCCAAGTTCGAGGCGGGCAC
>CBFCWZ010000323.1:0-3987 GCA_965601935.1 uncultured Ilumatobacteraceae bacterium | reverse complement strand
CCTCAGGTGGGGGCGGGTCGGCATCGGTCAGATACGGACGGGCGGCGACGATGATCGACCTCGCCCCTTCGACCGCCCGCTGCGGGTCGGTGGAGCGTTCGGGGTTCCGGTAGGTGAACCCCATCCCCCCGTGAAGTCCCTGCTCGCGCCGCTCGAGGATCGCCTCACGGGCCCGGTCGAGGACATCGGCCGTGGTGACGCCCACGTGGGTGACGCCGTGGCGCGAGAGGATCTCCTCGATCTCTTCCAGCGGCGGGGCGTCCACCCGGTCAGGCTACGAGGAGTGGATCAGCCGCAGCGGTGCACTGGCTGCCTCGAACTCGGCGCCGGAGACGAACACCGGCGGGTCGTCGAGGAGGCCGGCCTTCGAGAAGAGCCGCACCACCCGCTCGGTCTCGGTCTCCCGAGGCGTCACGACGAGCTCGATCGGCCCGCCCTCGTTCGCCAGCACATGCCCCACCACACAGTCGCCACAGGCGGTGGTGCCCGTAGCCAGGCAGGTGTTGCAGTCGATCGTCAAGCCGTCATCCATGTCCGGCGGCACTCCGTCGTCGTTCATGTGACCCATCATGCCGATGGGGTGTGACAGCCGGGCCGGCGATTGCTCACTCGATCTGCGATACACCCACCTCGGTGGCTTTCACCGAGGCCCAGATGGGGGTTCCCGGTTCCAGGTAGAGGGCATCGGCGGCGGCCGGGGTGATGTCGACGGCGAGGGGGACGGGGGCGCCCAGGACGATGCGGGTGGTGTCACCGAGCGGCTCGACGAGTTCCACCTCGCTGCGCCAGGCGTTGCGCGGGCTGCCCTCCGGCTGTTCTTCGTGGAGGGCGACGGCACGCGGTGGCACCGTCAGCAGCACGTCGCCCGAGGCCTCGGAGTCGGCCACCGTGAGCGTCAGATCGTGCTCGGTCAGCGAAGCCGAGCCAGGTGTGTCGATGTGTGCCGCGAAGAGATTGGTCCCCGCCAGCGCGGCGACATACGGGGTCGCCGGCCGGAGCCGGATGTCGTCGGGGGTCCCCGCCTGGACGACGTTGCCGCTCTCGATCACGACGACCCTGTCGGCCAACAACGCCGCATCGACGGGGTCGTGGGTGATCAGCACCCGCGGTCCGGCGAACTCCTCGAGGTGACTGCGCAGTATCCGCCGGAGGCGGGCCCGGGTGGCGACGTCGACGGCGGCGAGCGGCTCGTCGAGAAGGAGCACGTCTGGCTCCACTGCGAGCGCACGGGCCAGCGCCACCCGCTGGGCCTGTCCGCCGGACAACTCCGCGGGCCGGCGGCCGGCCACTGACTCCAGGCCGAGGTGGCGGACCCACTCTCCCGCCTTCGCCCGCGCCTCCCGCTTCTTCATCCCACGCGAGCGCAACCCGAACGCCACGTTGTCGGTGACATCGAGATGATCGAACAACAGGTAGCTCTGGAACACGACGCCCACGTCACGATCATCGGCGTCGACGTGGAGCCCGCCCGCGACATCGGTGAGGAGCCGACCGCCGAACCGCACGGTCCCGCGGTCGGGCCGGATCAGCCCGGCGACGACGTCGACCACAGTCGACTTGCCCGCGCCGTTCGGGCCGAGCAGCGCCGTCGTGGTCCCCGCGGCCACCTCGATTGCGATCTCGAGGGTGAAGTCGTCCCCGCGCCCCAGGGAGATGTCGAGCAACAGGTCGTTCACGGCCGTTGCCACCACCTGTCGCGCATCGTGGTGAGGACGATCACGGCGATCACGACCATCACGAGGCTCACCGCCACCGCCGTGTCACGGTCGGACTCGAGCGCCACGAAGACGGTGAGCGGAAGCGTGCGCGTCCTTCCCTCGAGGCTGCCGGCAAAGGTGACGGTGGCACCGAACTCGCCGAGCGCCCGGGCCCAGGCCAGCACGAGGCCGGCCCGGATCGCCGGAGCGATCGTCGGCAAGGTCACCCGCCGGAAGACCGTCAGCCGATCGGCCCCGAGGGTGGCCGCGGCCCGCTCATAGCGGGGGTCGGCCTGCTCCATCGCCGCCTCGACGGTGATGACGAGGAACGGCATCGCGACGAACGTGTTGGCCACGATCACCCCCCACGCCGAGAACGGCAGGAGGAATCCGGTCGCCTCGTACAGCGGTTCGCCGACCAGGCCGCGTCGACCCAGGGCGAACAGCAGCGCAGCGCCCCCGACCACCGGCGGCAACACCATCGGCAGCGTGACGACGGCCCGGAGGAGACGCCGTCCGGGGAACTCGACACGGGCCAGGATCCACGCGAGCGGCACGCCCAGCACCAGGGCGACTCCCGCCGACGCGACCGACGTCAGCAACGACAACCAGATCGCCGTGGTCACCACGTCGCTCGTGACGAGTTCGGGGAGGTCGGCCCACGGGACCTCGGCCAGCAGGCCGACGAGCGGCAGCACGAACAGCAGCGCGCCGAGCCCGCCCAGGACGAGCAGGAGTGCCGGGGCGCGGCGCGGACTCACGGCCCCCCGAACCCGTGCTCGGCGAGAATCCGCTGCGCGGCCTCGGACAACAGGAAGTCGACGAACGCCTCGGCTGCATCGGCGTCGTCGGCGCGGTCGAGCACCACGGCCGGGTACGGGTTCGACGCTGCAGCGCCCTCCGGAAGCGCCAATGACTCGACCTCGCCGTCGCTCCCTTCGACGTCGGTGACGTAGACGAGACCGGCGTCGAGATCACCGGAGCGGATCTTCGACAACAGGGCCCGCACGTTGGGCTCCTCCGTGTCGAGCGCGGGGTCGATCTCGGCCAGCCCGAATGCCTCGGCCGCCAGGTCCCCGCACGGCACACCGGGAGCGCACGCCCCGAGGAGCAGGTCGCCGTCGGTGAACGACTCCAGGCCGGTTACGTCGCCGGGGTTCCCGGATGGCACGCCGACCACGAGTGAGTTCGTCGCGAAGACGACGCCGCGTGTACTCACTTCCCCGGCCTCGCGCAACGGTTTCACGACGTCGGGAGAGGCGGCGGCGAACACGTCGGCGGGGGCCCCGGCCAGGATCTGTTCGCGCAGGCTCGAACTCCCGGCCACGTTGATGTCGACCTCCACACCAGGGTCGACGGTCTCGAACTCGGCCGCCAGATCCTCCATCGCGTCGGCGAGAGATGCGGCGGCGAACACGAGCAGTACGTCGTCGGACTCCCCCATCGCCCCGTCACCCCCACAGCTGCCGAGCAGCGTCACGGCCGTGGCCGCCGCAGCCCACCGCACGGCGTGGAACGGAAGACGTCGACGCCGCCGATGCTGCATGAGCGGGTCACAGTATCGCCAGGAACGCCTCACTGGAGATGGTGTTGGCCCCGTCGGCGCGGACGTCGCGGACGATCTCTTTGTCGTTGGTGACCACCACCACCGGCCGCGAGGTGGGCAGTCGCCGCACCTCGTCGCGGATGACGTCGTCGGCGATGACCCCATCTGGTGAGTAGACGACGCGGATCACTCGACGACGCTTCGTGTGGGCGCCGACCACCGACGCGCCGTCGAACACCACGGTGGCGTCGGTTCCGAACCTGCGCACGAGATTCTCGACGGCGTCGAGCAGCATCTCGCGTTGCTTCTCGAGAGATCGCTGGGCCCATTGGAACTTGGTGACGTTGTAGCCGTCGATGAGCACCGCCGCGTCGGATCGAACGAGGTAGTCGGCAGCCTCGGCCGAGGTGGAGATGATCCCACCCGGGAGCGACAGCGGCGTACGGGTGGCCGGGCGGTCGTTTCCGGCGTGGGTGGGGTCGGTGGGCAGCAGCGACGACAGTTGGCTGGCGAGCGTCTGCGCGGCGTGGAGGGCCGACTCGATCTCGGCGACGGTCGCGAGGCCCTCGGCGCGCGACGCCAACGCCTCGTCGCGGAGTTCGGCGGCCTGCCGAGCCGTGTCGGTGGCGTGCTCCTTGTCGCGTTCGGCGGCCGCCCAACGGGCCTTCGCCGCCTCCTCGCGGTCGCGGGCGTGGCGGGCGTGCTCGTCGCGCTGGCTGCGGCTGCGAAACAGAGTCTCGGCAT
>CBFCWZ010000322.1:0-3994 GCA_965601935.1 uncultured Ilumatobacteraceae bacterium | reverse complement strand
CCTCCAGGGCGATCGCGGGTTCGTCGAACTCCTCGAGCAGATGGGGTGTTCGACGGTCACGACCGGCAACGACACGGTGGTGATGCGCCGTCGCGACACCCCCCTGCGTGGTCTCGACGTCGACATGGCGGAGATGTCCGACCTCGTTCCCACACTCGCGGTGGTGGCCACGCAGGCGGTCAGCGCGACGCGGATCATGGGTGTCGGCTTCATTCGCCAGAAGGAGAGTGACCGGCTCGGTGACCTCGCCGCCGAACTCCTGAAGACGGGCGCCGACGTGGTCGTCGAGGACGACGGCCTCCTCGTCCGTCCGACCGACCTGCTCCACGCGGCGCGCCTCGAGACCCATCACGACCACCGGTTGGCGATGGCCTTCGGGTTGCTCGGCCTCCTCGTCAACGACCTCGAGATCTCCGATCCGGACGTGGTGTCGAAGAGCTGGCCGCAGTACTGGCAGGCCCTCGATGCGATCCCGGCGCATCGGAGCTGACCGCGTGCCCGCCTCGACGCCTGCCCTCGTCGCGTTCGACGTCGACGGAACACTGACCACGCGAGACTGCGTCGTGCCGTTCCTGTGGCGCGTGGGTGGCATCCGATCGATCTGGCGCGGGGCACTCGCCTCGCCCCGGCTCCTCCCTGCGGCGGCTCGTCGGGACCGCGACACGATCAAGGCGATCGGAGCCGATGCTGCCCTGCGCGGCCGTCGCGCCACCGATGTGGAGCGGGAGGGTGAGTCGTTCGGCGCGGAGGTTGCCCGTCGCTGGCTGCGCACCGACACCTCGGAGCTCCTTCGTCGACACCTTGCGGCGGGAGAGGTCGTGGTGTTCGTGTCGGCCTCGTTCGAGGTCTACCTGCGCTCGCTGGCCCGTTCGCTCGGGGTGGAACACGTGCTCGGGGCCCGACTCGAGGTGGACGGGGACGGCATCCTGACGGGACGTCTCGAGGGCCCCAACTGCCGCGGTCCGGAGAAGGTCACACGCCTCGAGGCGTGGTGGGCCGACCTCTATCGCGACCGTGCCCCGAGCCTGTTCACGGCCTATGGCGACTCCGCCGGCGACCGCGAACTCCTCGCCCGGGCCGACGTGGCGCATTGGGTGGGTGGCCGGGAGGTGGGAACGTGCTGACCGCACTGCTGCGTACCGCCCGCCCGAAGCAGTGGCTGAAGAACATCCTGGTGTTCGCCGCCCCCGCCGCGGCCGGAGTGCTCGACCAGGGGCGCGAACTCGGACTGACCATCGCCGTGTTCCTCTCGTTCTGTGCCGCCGCCAGCGGCATCTACTTCTGGAACGACCTACTCGACATCGAGGCCGATCGCAATCACCCCACCAAGCGCGAGCGGCCGTTGCCGTCGGGGGAGCTGTCCGTCGGCGCCGCTCGTGTCGCGGGTGTCGTGCTGCCCGTCGTGGCGCTCGTTCTCGCGGCGATTCCGGGCAACTGGCAAACCCTGGCCGTGGTCGCCCTCTACCTCGTGCTGACGCTGCTCTACTCGGTCTGGCTGAAGCATGTCGCCGTCTTCGATCTCCTCACCATCGCGGCCGGATTCGTGCTCCGTGCCGCTGGTGGTGCCGCGGCGGTCGACGTCTCCATGTCGAGATGGTTCGTCCTCTGCATCACCTTCGGGTCGTTGTTCATCGTCGTGGGCAAGAGGTACGCCGAACTCAACGAGGTCGGACACGAGGCGGGCACCCGCGCGACGCTCCAGGCGTACTCGCCCAGCTTCCTGCGGATGCTTCTCACCGCCAGCCTCGCCGGAACGCTCATCTCCTACTGCGTCTGGGCCCTCGACCACGCCGAGTTCTCCAGCACGGACCTGCCGCTCTACGAACTCTCGATCGTGCCCATGTTGGCCGCCCTGATGCGCTACCTCCTGCTCCTCGACCAGGGTCACGGCGGTGCGCCAGAGGAGGTGTTCGCGGACGACCGCGTCCTCCAGCTGCTGGGCGCCTCGTGGATCCTCGTCTACGGCCTTGCCGTCTACACCGCCTGACGGGCAGACTCCTCGCCGATGCCCGCCGCCGCTCCTCGTCCCGACCTCCCGGAGGTGGTCGAATCGGTCGGTGACATCGACGGGTGGCTGACACCTGGCCAGGCGGCCGCTCTGTACCAGGCTGCACGGCGATGCCCGGAAAACGGGACGATCGTCGAGATCGGCAGCTTCCGGGGCCGGTCCACGGTGGTGCTGGCGTCGGCTGCCCCCCGGGGCGCGACCGTCGTGGCGATCGACCCGCACGCGGGCAACGATCGCGGGCCCCAGGAGATCGACGGGTTCGTCGACGAAGCCGACGAGGATCACATCGAGTTCCTGCAGAACCTCGACCGGGCCGGTGTGCAGGACCGGGTCCGCCATGTCCGTCGCTTCTCCTCCGAGGCGCACGGCGAGGTAACCGGACCGATCCATGTCCTCTACGTCGACGGAGCGCACCGCTACGCGCCCGCCCGCCAGGACATCGTCGATTGGGGGGAGAGGGTCGAGCAGGGGGGTTCGCTGCTGATTCACGACAGCTTCTCGTCGCTCGGGGTGACGTCGGCGATCCTGCGCGAGCTGGTTCCCGGTGGCCGCTTCCGGTACGTCGACCGCAGCCGCTCGATGGCCATCTACCGTGCCGATCTCGACGGTTCGTGCGCGGCGCGACTCCGCAATGGTGGGCGGCAGCTGGCCCAGCTGCCCTGGTTCGCCAAGAATCTGGCCCTCAAGCTGGCTCTGGTGCTCGGTGCCGGGAAACTGATGGAGCGACTTGATCGCACGGCTCCGGAATGGCCCTACTGACCGTGCTCCACGCCCCCTTCGCCGACGCGTTGATCGCCCACGACCTGCCAGGGCTGCCCGCCGCTCGCAGGCTGAGGAGCGTCGACTTCGCCCTTGGGCGGATCGCGGTGATGCCAGGTCCGACCCGGCTCGGAGTGCACGTGATCGCGGTCGCCGTCAGGGCACTGATGCTCGTGTTGGGCGCTGTCCGCACGGTTCGGCTGCTCGCCCGACTCACTCTCCCGCTGCTCGGCGAGTACGTGCGATTGCACCGTTCACTCGCCTATGCGTACGTGTGGGAGACCTGGCCCGACACCGCGGTCGACGGGACACCGGGATGAGGGCACCAGACGGCCTGCCGACGCGTTGCGAGGTCCTCGTGGTGGGTTCGGGCGCGGGCGGTGCCACCACCGCGGCCGTGTTGGCCGAGGCTGGGCTCGATGTCGTCGTCGTCGAGGAGGGCGAGTGGATCGAGCAGGGCGAGATCGCCCCCTTCTCCCTCGAGCAGATGGAGCGCCAGTATCGCTCGGGAGGGGTCACCGTGGCTCTCGGGCGGCCGGGTATCGCCTACACGGAGGGCCGCTGCGTCGGAGGGGGAACCGAGATCAATTCGGGCCTCTACCGTCGCCCTCCTGTCGACGTGCTCGACCGCTGGCGCAACCAGTACGGCATTGCCGACTTCGCCCCGGAAGGGCTCGAGTCGATCGCCGACGAGGTCGAGGAGGAGCTGTCGGTGTCCACCGTGCCGGGCCCCGTCACGCCGTCGAGCGCGTTGTTGCGCGACGGCAGCGACGCTCTCGGGTGGCGCCAGAGCGAGATCCCCCGGTGGATGGAGTACCCCGACGGCGGGTCGGCCACGTCGGGTCGCCGTCGCAGCATGACCGAGACCTATCTGCCGCGGGCCCGCCGTGCGGGCGCACGGGTCGTCAGCGGATGCCGAGTCCGGCGACTACGCGAGATGGGGCGCGGGGTTGTCGCCGACGTCGACGTGGTGGGGGAGCGGCGCGAGGTTCTGGCCGACCACGTCTTCGTGTGTGGAGGGGCGATACAGACGCCTGCCCTGCTCCAGCGCTCGGGCCTCCGAAAGAAGATCGGTGCATCGCTGGCGATCCACCCGACGGTCAAGCTGTCGGCCCGATTCCCCGATGAGGTCAACGTCGGCGACGACGTGCCGGTCCACCAGGTGAAGGAGTTCGCGCCGAACCTGTCGTTCGGTGGCTCGGCCAGCCACCCTGGTCTGCTGGCCCT
>CBFCWZ010000321.1:0-4008 GCA_965601935.1 uncultured Ilumatobacteraceae bacterium | reverse complement strand
GGTATTTCGTTGGTGGCGGGGGCAGGATTTGAACCTGCGACCTTCGGGTTATGAGCCCGACGAGCTACCGAACTGCTCCACCCCGCGGCGAAGTGGAGTCAAGGATACGGCGACGCGAACGGGATGACAACAGCGCGTCAGCTGACGGTGTCGATGTGGCGGGCGACGAGCCGCTCGAGCAGCTCCTGGCGACCCGACGTGGGCGTCGGTTCGTGGCCGGACGCCATGAGGTCGTCGTGGATCTGCTGGAGGGTGACCTTGCCTTCGAGGATGTCCTGGGCACTCGACTCGTTCCAGCCGGAGTAGCGCTCGTCGCGCGTGTCGTCGAGGGTGCCTTCGTCGAGGATCGACTGGGCGACCAGCAGCGACTTGGCGAGGGTGTCCATCCCGCCGATGTGGGCGATGAACAGGTCATCACGAGAGATCGACTGGCGGCGGATCTTGCAGTCGAACATCATCCCGCCGGTGTCGAACCCGCCACCGCGGAGGATCTCGAGCACGCCGAGCGACATGTCCTCGACCGAGGTCGGGAACAGGTCGAGGTCCCAGCCGAGGCGATCGTCGCCGGCGTTGGCGTCGACCGAGCCGAAGATGCCGTTGCCCACGGCGGTGGCGACCTCGTGGTGGAAGTCATGGCCGGAGAGCGTGGCGTGGTTGACCTCGATGTTGACCTTGATCTCGTTCTCGAGACCGTACTTCTGGAGGAAGGCGTACACCGCCGCGACGTCGTAGTCGTACTGGTGCTTGGTGGGCTCCATCGGCTTCGGCTCGATCAGCAGCGTGCCCTCGAAGCCGAGCGCGTACTTGTGCTCGACGACCATGTTCATGAAGCGGCCCATCTGATCGAGCTCGCGCTTCATGTCGGTGTTGAGCAGCGTCTCGTAACCCTCACGGCCGCCCCACAACACGTAGTTCTCGCCGCCCAGCTCGTGGGTCTTCTGCATGCAGTGGGCCACCTGCGCAGCCGCGTAGCGGAACATGTCGGGGTCGGGGTTGGTCGACGCACCCGACATGAAGCGGGGGTGGGAAAACGCATTCGTCGTTCCCCACAGGAGCTTGGTGCCGGTGTCGGCCATCTTCTGGGCGGCGTACTCGACCATCTCGTCGAGGTGGCGGCACGACTCGGCGAACGTGGCCCCGGCCGGAGCCATGTCGACGTCGTGGAACGAGAAGTAGGGGGCACCCAACTTCGAGACGAACTCGAAGGCGGCGTCGGCCTTCATCCGTGCCGCGTCCATGGGGTCCATGTCGGGCGCGTTGTTCGGGTGCCACGGGCGGTCGAGGGTGCCGGCACCGAAGATGTCGAAGCCGTCCCAGGCGAACGAGTGCCAGTAGCAGACGCCGAACCGGAGGTGCTCGGCCATGGTCTTCCCGCCGACCATGCGGTCGGCGTCGTACCAGCGGAAGGCGAGCGGGTTCGCGGAATCCGGCCCCTCGTACTGGATGGTCTCGACGTTGTCGAAGAAGTCGGTCATCGGTGGTCCTTTCTCATGGAGGGTGCAGCAGGTGGGACGATCAGGTTCCGACCGTATCGCCTGCGGGTTCGAGTCGTGTCGGGGTCGTGAACACCCTGGTGACGGGGGTCCATTCGGACCCTGTGATCTCGATCGTTCCGGCTGGTACCACCGCGTCGGACGACGACCCGGCGGAGAGCTCGATCGTGCCGGCCTCCACGCCGTAGGAGTGGTCGCGACCCGCGAAGCCGAGGGCGTTCACGGCGAGTTCGAAGACGACCTCGGCGGTCTCACCCGCGTCGAGGGTCACCCGCCGGAAGCCGCACAGCTCGCGCACGGGGCGGGTGACGGACGCAGCGGGATCCCGGAAGTACAGCTGGACGACCTCGTCGGCCCGCACCCTGCCGGTGTTGGTCACGGCGACGCGAATCTCCACGACATCCCCCGCCGCGGCGGCCATGTCGTCGGCCCGGGGTTCGATGTCGAACGACGAGTACGACAGCCCGTGCCCGAACGGGTACAGCGGCTCGTTCGACAGGTCGACGTAGGGGCCCTTCCAGTGGGAACGGCCGCCCGACACCTTGTGGGCGTAGAACACCGGCACCTGACCGGACGAGCGAGGGAACGACACGGGCAACTTGCCACCGGGGCTGCGCCGCCCGACGAGCACGTCGGCGATCGCGGGCGCGCCTCGTTCCCCGGGCAGCCATCCCATCAGCACGGCCGACGCCGCGTCGTGGACTGCCGGCGAGCCGACGGGGCGGCCCGAGACCAGCACGATCACGAGCGGCGTCCCCGTTGCGGCGACAGCGAGTACGAGTTCCTCCTGCGCGCCGGGGAGGTCCAGCGAAGAGACGTCACGGCTCTCCCCCGTTGTGCAGTCGTCGGTGAGACCGGAGCGCTCCCCCATCACCATCACGGCGACGTCCGCGTTCGCCGCCGCGGCGACGGCAGCGTCGAACCCCGAGCGGTCGTCGCTGTTCACGTCGCACCCGCGGGCGTGGACCACTTCCGAGTCGGGCAGGCATTCGACAACTGCCTCGAGAACCGTCGCTACGTGCCCGAGAGAACCCGTCTCGTCGGCCCGCACAGTGGCCGGCACCGGGTCTCCGAGCACGTCGGTCCCGCTCTGCAGAACCTCCTTGAGCGACTCGTAGTGGGCCGGATAGGAGTAGTCCCCGAAGAGATTGCGGGCCTCGTCGGCGTTCGGCCCGATCAACGCGAGGCGGGCGGGCGCGGCCAGCGGGAGCACCCCGTCGTTCTTCACGAGCACGAGGCTGTCCGCGGCGACCTCCGTGGCCAGCTCGACCTGTGACGGCGTCCTCGTGACCGCACCCACGCCCGACACGTCCACGATCGGCTTCTCGAACAAGCCGAGGATGAACTTCGCCCGGAGCACCCGCTCGACGGCGCGGTCCACGACCTCCATTCCGACCTCGCCGCGGTCGATGGCCGATCGCAGCGCACCGCCGAAACAGTTGGTACGCGGTAGCTCGACGTCGATCCCGGCACTCAACCCGGCCACGGCGGCAGCCGTCTTCCCGTCGACCAGGTGGTGGTAGACGAACAGCTGGTTCACGGCGAAGTAGTCCGAGACGACGGTGCCGTCGAAGCCCCACTCGCCGCGCAACAGATCGGTCATCAACCACTCGTTGGCGCCGCACGGCACACCGTCCAACTCGTGGTACCCGTTCATCACCGACTGCAGATCGGCCTCGCGCACCGCCGCCTCGAAGGGTCTCAGGTACACATCACGGAGCTCGCGATCAGGGATGTGGGCGGGAGCCCAGTTCATTCCTCCCTCGGAGGCGCCGTAGCCCACGAAGTGCTTGGCCGTGGCGACGACCCCGTCGGCCAACGACTCGCCCTGCAGCCCGCTGATGAACTCGACGCCCATCGCTGCCACGAGGAACGGGTCCTCCCCGTAGGTTTCCTCGAGACGGCCCCATCGCGCATCGCGGCAGACGTCGAGAACGGGCGAGAGCCCATGGTGGGCGCCCACCGCCCTCATCTGCCGGCGGATCTGGTCGGCCATCGCGCGGTTGTGGTCGGGCCGGAACGTGCTCGCCACACCGATGGCCTGTGCGAACACGGTCGCCTCCCGGGCCATCAGTCCGGAGCAGATCTCCTCGTGCACGATCGCTGGAACGCCCAGCCGCGTCTCCTCGACCAGATGGCGCTGGATGTCGTTGGCGATCTTCGCCGCATCGGTCGCACCGAGGCTGCTGGCTCCGCTGATGCGGGTGATGTGGCCGACGCCGTGACGGAGAAGCCGGCCGGTGAGGTCCGGGTCGAGGGCGTCGCCCTCCATGAGGTCGAACGACCAGACGCTGCCGAGCTGAGCCAGCTTCTCCTCGATGGTCATCCGCCCGAGGAGGTCGGCGACGCGGTCGCCGATCGACACCGATGGGTCGCGGTAGGCAGGGGAGGTCGTGTCGCGCGTCATGGGCCCATCCGAGTGTGTGTCATCCGCCCCACGCGATGCAATGGTCCGTTGGAGCTAGTGCCCCGGACCCACTCTCGTGGACGTCGCCGTCGGAGATACGGTGGCCGC
>CBFCWZ010000320.1:0-4061 GCA_965601935.1 uncultured Ilumatobacteraceae bacterium | reverse complement strand
TACGAGTACGGCGTGTCGTTGTTCGGCGAGACGATGTCGGTGTCCTTCGGCGTCGACATACCCAAGTGCAGCCACTCACCGAACCCGACGCCTGGCGACCCCGACGCAGTCTCCACGGCCTGCAGGTACATCGTCCGGTACATCATCACCATCGGGTAGTGGAAGATGTACGCCTCTTTCGCGATCTTGCGGGCTTCATCCGAGTTCATCTCGAACCTCCTCGTCTCCCCAGACAAGTACCGGCCGAACAAGCCGGCAATCCGCATTCGGCGCGCATCGCGGGCCCTTCACCATCCCCGCCCTCCCACGGGCACCCCCCCAGTCGTCCCAACCAGTCGTCGCCACGATCCTCGCCGAGGCCCATCGGCCATCACGCGTCCACCGGTCGAGGGATTCTTCGCAGGGATCGGGCGCCTGTCCGAACACAGCGTGATCGACATCAAGAATCGCGGTCACGCGATAGACCGAGTTCGACGGACGGATCCGCTGCGTCCAGATCGACGTCGGCGACGATGCCGACCGCTACATCAGCGCCGACGACCGCTTCCGCATCGCAATGGCCATCCAATAGGCCTGCCACGTCGCGCTCCTACCGCGCTCCGGATCCGATCGGACCACCCACATGTCCTCACGACCCGCTCTGGCTTGGCCGCTCCGTATCAGTCGACTGCTACGAGTCACGCTCTCAGAATCTCCACCGGGCAGTTGATCGCCGGTACGTTCGTCAGCCGTTCGTCCGAAGTCACCAATGGACAGTCGAGGGCCTCGGCGAGCGCGACGTAGCAGGCGTCGTAGACGGCCACGTTCGCCCGGCGGCCGCCTTCACGATCGTTCCGTCGGCGAGTTCCCGATCCCGGAGGGCTCGTCTGAGCGGTGTCCCCGCTTCGGGGTCAAGGCCCTCGCGGGTACCGGTTCAGTGCCCGACAGCTGCTGGAACTGCTTGCCGCTGGCCACAGCTTCGACGTCTCCGGTCGCGACGGCTCTTCTGATCAGGCCCGCGCGTCTCGACAGGCCGATCGGTGGTGGAGGTCATCGACCTCGCCTCCCCTTCTCCGTCTCACCCCATCTTGCGGCCAACCGTCGCGGCGCACCAGAGGCCACCGTGACGACGCGGCCCGGCCTCGTCAGGCGCCGACGATCAACAGCAGAACCGCTCCCACGACCAGGGCGACCACACCCCAACGCCGCGCCCGCCGGTTCTTCCCGTCGCGACCCAAACGTTCGGTGGCCGGGGAGGCAGCCACGGTCCTGATGTTCTCCTGCGTGGCCATCACACCTCCGCCAAGAGTTCCACAGCAGGTGGCCACTCGGAGATGAGATCGTCGTCGGCACCCGCACCCATGATCAGCCTCACGACGATCGCGGCGAGGAAGACGGCGAGGGCGATCACCAAGAGGATCACGACCCAGTTGCGTCTGCCGTTTTCCTCCTTCCTGCCCGTCCCGTTGACCAACGACTCGACCGTTGACGTCATCACTCTCGCCACCTCCCTCTCTGCCTTCAGCGTCCTCCGCGTCTGCCACCCTTCACCAGGGGCCACTGTCACGACCCGGCCGAACAGCTCGGCCTGGTCGCCGCGGACGCGCCAACCGCTTCAGTGGGCGTTCAGGTGGTTGGCGGAGAACACGGCCGCCTCGACCGCGTCGTGACCAGCGGCGCCGGTCGGCCTGAGCTGGGCTGACTCGCCAGGGAGCAGCGGCACGAGGGCGTCGCCGACCTCGAGGGTCGGCTCGATGAGGCTGGGGATCAGGGTGATGTCACGGACGAACTCGTTGGCCACCACCGTGACGGTGTCGCCGTCCACGGCGACACCCACGTCGACGTCGGGGTCGTCGAGCTCCTTGTCCACGGCGAAGTGCCAATCGGCGGGACGGGCTGTTCCCGACGAAGCCACCGCGCGCACCGGTTCACGGGCCGGTGTGGTCGCCGTGACGAGGCCGACCGGCCACTTCCACGTCTGGGCCGACCCCGCTTCGAGGTCGAACTCGAACCCGAAGTCGGCGAGAACGTCACCGGCGAACGAAGGGTCCAGTCATCGAGGGGGTGAACCGTCACCGGGCCGATCTGGCTCGCCCAACTGGGCACCGGCGCTGCTCTCCTCGGCACCGCCCGAGGCACCGGGGCGGCCTGACGCACACTCGTCAGTCGTCGTCGATCCAGGGACCGACGCCACTGATGCGTTCGATCGTGACCCGCACGACCACAGCGGTCGGAGAGTCGCGGAGCGCGAGCGGATGTGTGCTGAGGCCGAGGTACTTCATCGCCATGGCGTCCATGAGCTCCGGGTCGGGACCCTCTTCGATCTTCGCTGTGCCGCGCACCACGAGATGACGCTGGAACCCGCGTTCGTTGCGTTCGGTGTCCTCGATCGACAGCACGATCGACGGATCGCGGCGAAGATTCTTCGCCTTCTGACTGTTCGTGTCGGTCCCGAAAAGGATCTCGTCACCCCGAGCGAGCACCCACACCGTCGACACCTGTGGTGTCCCATCGGCGTTTCTGGTCCACACGTGAGCAACAGCGTCCGACCCGAACAGGGCCTCCGCCTGTGCAGAGATCACCACCATCGTCGACTCCCCTCGTCGTTCCCCCAGGTTGTGCCGTCACAGCCTGCCGCGTGAGCGCCTCCCTTTCAAGGGCGATCTCGTGAACAACCTGCAGAGCGGGTCAACAGTTGTGCACGAGGTCGGCGGTCAGACGATCTGGTTGCGGAGGCTGTTGATCCAGTCGTCGGCTTCGCGCCAGCGGGCGTCGGCGGTCTCCCTCGCGCTGGCGGCGTGGTCGCCGGAGGCCGGGTAGGAACCGAGGAATTTCACGCCGCCCTGCTTGGCGTGGAGCGAGCGGATGGCGTCGGCCAGCAACTCGTCGTGGATGTGACCGTCGGCGTAGACGATGAAGCAGTAGTCGCCGAGCCCGCCCGCCTTGGTGGGACGGCTGAACAGGTTCGACAGGTTGATCCGGCGGGCGGCGAACTCCTGCAGGATCGAGATCAGTGAACCCGGCTCGTCGGCACGCTGGTAGATGACGAGCGCCGTCTTGTCATGACCCGTGGCCTTCGGGATACCGTCCTTCGCCACGAGCACGAACCGCGTCTGGTTGCCGTCGTGGTCGGCGATGTCGGCGGCGAGGATCTCGAGGCCGTAGAGCTCGGCGTTCACCCGCGGTGCGATCGCTGCGTGGGTGGGTTCGTCACCTTCGGCCACGAGGCGAGCCGCGTCGGCAGTGCTGTGAGCGGCGCCGATACCTGCGTCGGGCAGCATCTCGCGGAGGTAGCGATGGCACTGTGCGGTGGCGACGGGGATCGACACGATCTTCGTGATGTCGTCGATTCTCGTGCCCGGCTTGGCCAGAAGGCAGTGTTCGATGTCGAGCACCGTTTCGCGGATGATCAGCAACTCGTGGTCGAACGCCAATGCGTCCTGGCTGAAGTTGACCATGCCCTCGATCGAGTTCTCGATCGGCACGAAGCCCAACTCGATCTCCTCGCGCTCGACCGCGTCGAGCACGTCGGGAACCGTGCGGTACGGGACGTGCTCTGTCTCGATCAGGTCGGCGAGACCGCGCAGCGCCTGCTGCGTGAAGGTGCCGGGAGGACCGAAGTAGCCGACCTGGCGGACCTGGGACGTGTCGTTGACCATCGAGAGGGCACCCTAGGGCTTGAGGAGGGTGGAGCCGCGTCGGGATCAGCCGGCTGCGGCGGCCGACTCGAGCCAGGCGACGATCTGGTCGCTCGAGGTCGACCCCGACTGGCGGGCGACGACATTGCCCTCGCTGTCGAGGATCACGCTGAACGGGAAGCCGTTACCACCGTAGGAGCGCACGGCCTCGCTGTCGATCGAGTCGGCCAGCACGGGGTACGGCCAGTCCTTGAAGTCGAGCCACTGCGAGGGCGGGTAGTTCTCGCCCTCGCTGTTCACACCGGTGCTCACGGCGCTGATGTCGACACCCCCGGGAATCTCGCCGGCTTCGTGGAGTGACACGATCTCGTCCACTTCGGTGTTGCAGTGCGGGCACCAGTGGGCGAGGAAGTAGATCACCTTGGGGTTGTCGCCCGAGCCACC
>CBFCWZ010000319.1:0-4079 GCA_965601935.1 uncultured Ilumatobacteraceae bacterium | reverse complement strand
CGTCGGCGGTGCCCATTCCGTCGGGGTCGCAGTACGCGCAGGCGATGAACGGCCGGTAGACCGGAGGAGGAGGCAAGGGAGGGAACCAGCCCGACTCGATGCCCTCGACGACCACGCCGAGGTCGTTGCCGACCCGTTCCCACACCTCGGTGCCGAACGTGACGCCGTAGCGCTTGTAGCCGCCCTTGTCGAGCATGGCGTACTCGGCCAGCACCGGTGCATCGGGCGGCAGGCCGCGTCGTTCGGCGAGAGTTCGGGCGGCGGCTGCATAGGCCGCGAGCTGGAAGTGTGTCCGGCCGAGGGTCGGATCGTCCTCGGAGAGCTTCTTGAAGGCATCGGCGCTGCCGGTCTTGTGGTCGGTGACCGCCAGACCCGCAGCGATCTGATCGACACGGTCGATCTTTCCCTTCAGGGCGAGCGAGCGGCCGTCGGGGAGTTGGATCGCAACCGCCTCGGACTCGTCGAAGGCCCACTCGGACGCGATCGGTACGGCGTGCCGGGCCAGTCCGACCTCGGAATCGCGATCGAGCCACGTGGACAGGTCGGACAGGACCTGGCGCCGTTCCCCGACCCAGGTTGCCGGACGCCCCGCCCGCCCCTGGGCTTCCCACTCACCGCACACGGTCGTGCCGTGGGCCAGGAGTGCCGCCCGGTGTTCTTCGGTCCATCCCGTTGGCCCCGGCAGCGGAAGGTTCTGGTCGACGACGTCGCGGACGAAGCGGTCGAGCGCCTCGTGTTGCAGGGACCCCTTCTCGCGCGGCGTGATGCGGAGATCGGACTCCGGCTCCTCGATGGGGCGGACGCGCAACAGGTAGTTGACGAAATAGGCGTGCGGACAGGCGACCCACGATTCGATCTGGGTGGGGGAGACGGCGGCATCGAGAACGGGGACCGCGGCGCGGGAGAGGTCACCGTCGAACTCGGTGATGACGGTGGAGGCGCGCGCGCGCCGGAGTGCGAGACCGCGCTGTGCGATCCCGTCGTGGCGGACCAGCCCGTCGAGCGGCAGGTGGGCCTCGGCGCCGCGCAGGCGGTCGCGCAGCCTCCGCTCGCGTTCGGACGAGGGAAACCGGGTGTCGCGGAGGCCGGCGACATGAGAGGGGACCACCTCGATCGCGTCGCCGGCAACCCAGTCGGCGATCCAACGGCTCGCCTGCCGCTCGGCCGTGGTGCGCAGATCGCCACGCGGGATCGTGACCGTTGCCTGGGTCGACGAGAGCGTGGCCAGTAGCAGTTCGTGGAGGCGTTCGGACCACGCGTCGGATGAGGGAAGCCCGGCGAGCCGACGGTCGGCCTCGCTCAGGAGTGGATCGCGGCGGGGCGACGGAGGCAGGAGACCCTCGGCGGCGCCGACGACCACGGCGACGTCGACGTCGAGGCCGCCGGCTGCGGCGAGAGAGGTGACCGTGACACCCGAACCCACGCGACCCTGGCGAGCGGAGATCTCGTCGAGTTCCCCCTCGAGTACCGCGCGGAACTCGGCCCGGGACACGGGATCACCGACGTCGTCGAGATAGCCGAGACGCTCGAGCACCCGGACGAGGGATTCCCAGGCCCGGTAGTCGGCGTCGGACATGTGGCGGAACGCCGCCGGCCCGAGCCATGCATCGAGCTGCTCGTCGCACCACTCGACCCACTCGCTCCATCTACGTCTGGCGCGACGGTCGCCGAGTGAGGTCTGGAGGTCGGCCACGAACTCCGCCAGCTCGGCGGCGGGCCGCTGCCAGCGGTCGCGCCGGCCGATGCGCTCGAGCCGGCGCTCCCAGTTCCCTCGGCTCACGCCGGCTGCTCGGCTGACCCGCTCCCACTCGCCGACAGGCCTCCGGCGACCGTCTTCTTCGCGTACGGGTACGTCGGCGAGGAGAGCGAAGAGGTCGTTGCGTTGCAGCCCACGACGGTCGACGTCGAGCAGGTCGAGCAACAGGCGTGGAGCGGTACGCTCGGTGATGGCAGTTCCGGAAGGGCCGTTCCACGGGATGCCGGCTTCGGCGAGATGGTGTTCGATGAGCCGCGCGTAGGGGCGGCTCGCCGGCCAGAGGACAGCGATCCGCTCGAACGGGACGGGGCCCGAGTCCTTGGTGCCGCGGGCGGCTTCGACCACGGCGTCGACGGCGATCCGGGCCTCGTCGTCGGCGTCGGTCGTGGAGACGACCCTCACCGGGGCCGCCTCGCGGCCCGATGGGGTTCGTTCGGGCCATGCGACGTTCGCACGAGCGAGGTCGGGCAGCCAGCCGCGGAGTGATTCGACGTGGGCCGGTGTGCCGGAGCTGGCGGCGATCAGGTGGAGCTGGGCGGCGTCTCCCAGCGCCCGGAGGAAGCCGAGCGAGGCAGCGTCGGGGTGATCGGGCAGGTACAGCACCAGCCGGCGCAGCGCGGCGGGGAGCGAGTCGCCCACTTCGGAGGTGGCGGCGGCGAGCAGGTCGGCTTCGTCGTACCAGGTGCGTCGCAGACGCCGGGCGACCTCACGGCTGATCCGTACCGGTTCGCGGCCGCGCCACGTGGCGCCGAGTTCGCCGACGCGACCGGCCTCGGCGAGGCGGAGCTCGCGGTGCACGTCGCGCAGCGCGACCACGGTGCTCGGGTGGCCGGCGACGGCGCCGAAGCGGCCGGCGTTCTCGGCGAGCACGGCACGGATCGTGAGGTCGAGGATCGGGGTCGAGACGGGGCGACGCCCCTTCGCCGCGAGGCCGGGCCCGGCGATGAGCTCGGCCAGCCGGTTGAGGGTGACCATGTCGACGCCCGCGACGCCGCCGCGGCGGCCGAGAGCACGACGTGCCATGACACCGCTCTGGTTGGTGGGAACCACGACGGCGACCGGGGCGAGGAGATCGCCATCTTTCGCTGCCTCTACCGCGCGGGCCAGCTCGGCGAGGGCCTCGTGGGGGGCGACGACAGTGGCAGAAACAGGCACGACACCGATCGTAGGGAAGGGGTGTGGCAGTGACGCGGCCGGCCTCTCCGGTCTCGGAGACTCAGCGGAGGGGGGAACGGGATCGACGGACCGGCGTGCCGGGCAGTCCGCTGACCAGGGTTGACGAAGTTCCCGGCCGACTCGCGCAACCCCGGCTCGAGCCCTCTCCTCGCGGCCTCTCAGTCGGCGCGGGCGGCTTCGGCGCGGGCGCGGAGGTCCTGGACGGCGTGAGCGAGGCCCTCGGGGTCGCGGTACAGGGCGCTGCCGGCGACGAGGACGTTGGCGCCCGCGGCGGCCGCCCCCTCGATCGTGGCGGGTCCGATCCCGCCGTCGACCTCGACGTGGACGTCGGTCCCACCACACCGGTCGAGCAATTGGCGAACCTGGCGGATCTTGGGCTCCATCGTCGGGATGTACGACTGGCCTCCGAAGCCGGGGTTGACCGTCATGATCAACACCATGTCGATCAGGTCGACCACGTGCTCGACCTCGCCGATCGGAGTCCCGGGGTTCAGGGCCACCGCGGCAGTTGCGCCCATCTCGCGGATGTTGCCGAGCGTCCGGTGGAGGTGAGTGCAGGCCTCGGCATGGACGATCAAGCGGGAGCAACCGGCGTCGACGTAGTTGCGGGCCATCACGTCGGGCGTGAGCACCATCAGGTGGGCCTCGAAGGGCAATGAGGAGTGCTCACGGGTGGCGGCGATCACGTCGGGCCCGAACGTCAGGTTGGGGACGAACTGGCCGTCCATGACGTCCCACTGGATCAGGTCGACCCCGGCCGCCTCCAATGCCGCGACCTCTTCACCGAGCCGGGAGAAGTCGGCGGGCAGAACGGACGGGGCGATCAGCGTGGGAGGGGCCATCGAGCCGCGAAGTTACTTGTCGGGATCGGTTGCAGCACGATCCCATTCCTCGTCGTCCTGCTCCCAGGCCTCGTTGCGCTCCTCCACCTTCGCCCGCCAGTTCTCGGCGGCCGCCTTGCTGGGGTAGGGCCCGAGCGTGTCGTCGCTCGGGCCGCGTTCCGCGGCCGGAACCGCGACCCCGCGACGCAGATCCCAGTACCACTCGTTCGACGGCTGGCCCATGATGTGATTCTCGCGCCGGCCCGCCTCCCTAGTGTGAACGGAATGACGTCACCGCTGCGTGTGGAACGCCTGGTCGCCGGTGG
>CBFCWZ010000318.1:0-4093 GCA_965601935.1 uncultured Ilumatobacteraceae bacterium | reverse complement strand
CGCCGAACCTGCGGAGCGGTCAGATGCCGAATTCGGCTTCCTGAACAGCGGTGACGGCATCGTCGTCGCCGGTCAGTTCGACCTGGGCGACGTCCTTGCGGCCGAACACGTAGAGCATGATCTCGCCGACCGGACCCTCGATGGTGGCGACGGGGTCCCCACCCTTGGCGGTGATGGCGCTCGTGTCGGAGGTGTCGGTGGGCTGCAGCGTCAACCCGACCGGAAGGCTGCGGGCGAGCATGCGGATCGACCGGCTGAGGGCGCCGCGCAGATCGTCGTTGGTCTGCTGGTCGAGGTCGCGGGCCTCCCACCCATCGGCGGCTCGGCGGACGTCCTCGTGGTGGACGAAGAACTCGGCGGTGTTGACCACCTTGTCGACGGCGTCGAGGCGGGTCGGGAACCAGAGCCGGGGGCCGCTGCGAACCTTCTCGACGATGTCGCCGTAGTCGGCGGAGGCGATCCCCGCCTGCACCTTCTCGGAGTAGCCCGAGAACTGCGGGACGATCACACCGGCTGCACCGTCGGGGCGGCGCTCGCGCATGACGATGTGGGCGGCGAGGTCGCGGGTGGTCCAGTCGCCACACAACGTCGGTGCGTCGGTACCCGTCTCATCCATCAGGTCGGCGAGCAGAGCCCGTTCGCGGCGGGAGGTGGACGGAGCTGTTTCGGCCATACGGAAGGTAACCGCGCGCAGGCGGCGGGCATTCCAGGCCAGACTGGGTCGGCGACGGGACTAGCGTCACATCCATGGGGTCAGAGACGTTTCCGCCCGCGCCAGAACTACGGCATCCGTCCGGTACGCCGGAGGACGAGAAGCACGCCCTCGTCGAGTTCCTCGACTTCTATCGGGGGGTCCTCCTGCGCAAGGCGGAGGGGCTCACGTCGGAGGAGCTGAATCGCACCGTCGCGGCCTCCGAACTGACGCTCGGCGGGCTGGTCAAGCACATGGCGGCCGTGGAGGACGGGTGGTTCACCGACCGGCTGGCCGGTGCCGGTGACCCCGAGCCGTGGGCCTCGGCGCCGTGGGAGGAGGATCAGGACTGGGAGTTCCACTCGGCCGCCGCCGACTCGCCGGCCGAGCTCCGAGCGCTGTTCGACGCGGCGTGCAGCCGCAGCAACGAGATCATCGATGCCACGACCTCACTCGACTCCCTCACGCTGATGCCGGCAGGACAGCCGTCGAAGTCGCGCAACCTTCGATGGATCCTCATCCACATGATCGAGGAGTACGCCCGCCACGTCGGCCACGCCGACCTGTTGCGCGAGGCGATCGACGGACGCGTCGACGACTGAACGTCAGCGGGGCCGCATCTCGGTGCCCTCGCCCCAGGTGATCACGACGGCGCGGCCGGGCTCGACGACGTCCATCGTGTGCCACACCCCCTTCGGCATCAGCAGGTACTGGGGCGCGGTGACGACGTGTTCGGTCACTTCGTTGCCGTCGTCGAGATGGAATCGGCTCACACCCGCGGTCAGGATGATCACCTCGTCGCCGGCCGGGTGCATCTCCCAGGTCGGCCAGTCGCTGTCGGTGGCCATCCCGGTGATCAACCTTCCGGTCTGGAGGTCGGTGCGCTCCCCGATCTGGGGCCAGAACTCGGGCGTCACCGGTTCGAGGTGGACCTCGGCGTCGGTGTGGAGGTGCAGGTAGACCTCACTCGGGTCGTGGATCTCTGGTGACGGCATGTGCGAACCCCCGCCACCACGGCAACGGGCGATCCGCAGCGGCAGTCAGAACGGTACCTCCCGGATCGGGCTCCGTTGGTGGGCTCGGCGAGGCGCCGCAGTAACAGTCCCGAGAAACGATACGTTGACGTATCGGAACGGCCGGAATAGGGTGCCCTCAACGAGACGCGAGCGTTTCGTTC
This sequence comes from uncultured Ilumatobacteraceae bacterium, assembly GCA_965601935.1. Lineage (GTDB taxonomy): Bacteria > Actinomycetota > Acidimicrobiia > Acidimicrobiales > Ilumatobacteraceae > CBFCWZ01. The sequence goes on along the minus strand of CBFCWZ010000318.1, from coordinate 2,225 downwards.
GATTCTTCCTGGAGGGAACCGTGCACGACGACGAGCTGCCCCTGTTCGAGCAGCCCGAGATCCAACACCGGCGATGGTTCCTCCTCGCCATCATGTGCCTGAGCGTCACGATGGTCGTGATGGCCGTGTCCGGCCTCAACGTGGCGATCCCGTCGCTCCAACGCGACCTCGAGGCCACCGCCACCGACCTCCAGTGGATCGTCGACTCCTACGCCATCGTGTTCGCCGGGCTGCTGCTCTCGGCCGGGGCGATCGGCGACCGGTTCGGCCGCAAGCGGGCACTCCAGGGCGGGCTCTTCGTCTTCGGGCTCGGAGCGGCCTTCGGCACGTTTGCCGACGACGTCCCGATGGTGATCGTCGCCCGCGTCGTGATGGGGATCGGCGCCGCCTTCGCCATGCCCGCCACGCTCTCGATCGTGTCGGCCGTCTTCCCGCCGCACGAGCGGGCGAAGGCCATCGCCGTGTGGGCCGGCTTCGCGGGAGCCGGGGGAGCGCTCGGTCCGCTCGTGGTCGGCTTCCTCCTCACCGAATGGTGGATCTTCCCGTCGTACTGGTGGGGCTCGGCGTTCCTCATCAACGTCGCCACCGTCGCCGTCGTCCTCCCCGCGGTCACGATCTGGTCGCCGCGGTCGAAGGACCCCGACTCCACCCCGCTCGATCCCCTCGGTGCAGGCCTCTCGATCGTCGGCCTCACCGCGCTCGTCTACGGAATCATCGAGGGGCCGGTGAAGGGGTGGAGCAGCACCGAGGTGGTCGTCGCGTTCGTCGTCGCCGCCGTCACCCTCGTCGGCTTCGTGCTGTGGGAGCTCAGGGCCACCCACCCGATGCTGCCGATGGACTACTTCGCCAACCGCGGCTTCTCCCTCGGTTCGGGTGTCATCACGTTCACCTTCTTCGTGATGTTCGGGTTCTTCTTCCTGATGACCCAGTACCTCCAGTTCGTGCGCGACTACTCGCCCCTCGACGCCGGCGTCGCCACCCTCCCGCTCGCCGTCACCCTCGTCGCCACCAGCCCGCGCAGCGCCGCCCTGGCGGCGCGATACGGCGAGACCAACGTGATCTCCGTGGGCTTCACCTTCGTGGTGATCGGCTTCGGATTGCTCTCGAGGATCGACGCCGCGACGCCATATGTCCTCCTGGCGGTGGCGTTCGTCTTCCTCGGTGCCGGGATGGGCGTCACCGTCGCGCCGGCCACGGGCTCGATCATGGCCGCCGTTCCGATGGGCAAGGCGGGTGTCGGGTCGGCCGTGAACGACACCACCCGTGAGGTCGGTGGCGCCCTCGGCATCGCCGTTCTCGGGTCGGTGGCGAACTCCGTCTACCGCGACGAGATCGACCCCGGCCTGCTCGCTCAGCTCCCGTCGGAGACGGCCGACGTCGTCGGCGAGTCGATCGGCGGCGCCCTCGTCGTGGCGGCGCAGGCCCCACCGGAGGCGGCCGACGCCGCGGCGGTCCTCGCCGACGAAGCGAAGGACGCGTTCGTGTCGGCGTTCACCACCACCATGGGGATGTCGTCACTGGTGGCCCTCGCCCTCGGCCTCACCGTGTTCGCCATCGGCCGACGTGGAGGATCGTCGACCACCCCCGACCATTCGGCGCCCGCGCCCGCGGAGGCCGAGTGACGGGCGGTGCAGCGGTTCTCGACCCGCGTGTGGCCCGGTCGCGGCGTGCCATCATCGACGCCGTCGCCGAGGAGTTGAGCGAGGTCGGCTACGGGGCCATGACCATCGAGTCGGTGGCCCGCCGGGCCGGCGTGGGCAAGGCCACCATCTACCGTCACTGGGACGGCAAGCTCGACCTCATCGAGTCGCTGCTCGACGAGTTCAAGGAGGGCATCGTCGACGACGACGAGGGACCGCCACTACAGAAGATCCGCTCGATGCTGCACGCCCTCGCCACCTCTCTCGCCACGTCGAGGCTGTCGCAGTGCCTCCCCGCGCTGGTGAGTGCGGCCCAACACGACGACGCGGTGCGGGCGTTCCACCAGCGGTTCAGTACCAGCCGCCGCCTCGTGATGATGGGCTACATCGAAGAGGCCCAGCTGGCCGGCGACATCCGAGGCGACGCCGACCCGCGCCTGCTCGCCGAACTCCTCGTCGGCCCCATCTTCTACCGCCGCCTCATGACGCCCGACCCCTTCCCACCCGAACTGGTCGACCAACTCGTCGACACCGCCCACCCCACCCCCTGACGGCCTCCGTTCTTCGTTTTTGTCGAGAAGTCTG
>CBFCWZ010000317.1:0-4103 GCA_965601935.1 uncultured Ilumatobacteraceae bacterium | reverse complement strand
AGTTGGCGTACGTCGTGCAGGAGGCTCAGGCGCAGCGTCCAGTACAGGTCGTCGAGCCGCCCTGAGGCCGTGAGGGCGTGGGCGGCTGCCGCCCGTTCCATCGCACTGACGGAGACGGGAATCCCCGCTGCGCGCAGCCGTGCGCCGAAGGTGGTGGCCAGCATCGCCGCATCGACGCCTGCGAACAGGTTTCCGGGCCGCTCGCTCCCGGCGCCCACCGTCACCCCATCGGCCCCGAGCCGGGCTGCGTGCGGCGCAGAGTGCCGCGGAGAGCGGCCCAGCGGACTCCCACATGCGCCGGCATCAACCCGCGACCCGTTCGTCGAGGGCCCCGCCCACGGCCTCGAGGTCGTCGGGCGTCTTGGCGATCGCTCCGAGCGTCGCCCGGCCGGTCGTGCGGTCGAGCTGAGAGACGCCGAGTGCAGTGAGGGCCGATACCCAGTCGATGGTTTCGGCGAGCCCGGCGGGCTTGTCCAGGTCGAGTTCGCGTGACTCGGCCACGAATGCCGTCGCCGCGGTCGCCAGCGGCTCGGCCGCGCCCGGAACGCGTCGCCGCACGATTGCCGTGGCTCGCTCGACCGACGGGAACTCGATCCAGTGGTAGAAGCAGCGTCGCTTGAGCGCGTCGTGCAGCTCTCGGCTGCGGTTCGATGTGACGATCACGACGGGTCGGTGGCGTGGCCGGAACGTCCCCACCTCCGGGACCGTCACCGAACACTCGCCGAGGAACTCGAGTAACAGGGCCTCGAACTCGTCGTCGGCCCGGTCGATCTCGTCGATCAGCAGCACTGCCGGTCGATCTCCCTCGTGGCGGATGGCACGGAGGAGCGGGCGGTCGAGGAGGAACTCGGAGGTGAACAGGTCCTCGTCGCGCAGGCTGGTGTGCTCTGCCTCGGCCAGGCGGATGCTCAGGATCTGCTTCGGGTAGTTCCACTCGTAGAGGGCTTCGGCTGCGGTGATGCCCTCGTAGCACTGCAGCCTCAGCAACGGGGTGCCGAGGACGGTGGCCAGGGCCTTGGCCGCGGTTGTCTTGCCGACGCCCGGCTCGCCTTCGAGGAGGAGCGGCTGCCCGAGACGCTGGGCGAGGTGCAGCGCCATGGCCAGACCGTCGTCGACCAGATAGTCGACGGCGTCGAGGGCCCTGCTCATCTCGTCGAGCGTGTGGAGTTCAGCCATGGGCGTCCCCGACCAGTTGCTCGTAGTCCTCCCAGGTGTCGACATCGGGTGGGACCGGTCCGTCGACAGGCAACTCCGTGACCGGTACTCGGCCCGACTCGATCACCTTCCACACCGCCTTGTCGCCGTGGAGGACGGCCAGCTCGGGGAAGACCTCGCGGGCGAATCGGAAGGGGTGGCCGACGCCGTCGTCATAGCGGCAGACCGCGATCGGCGCATCGACCGCGGCGACACGATCGACCGTGCGCGGGTCGACGCCGGGCTGATCTCCGAGCAGGAGCACGAGCGCGTCGGCTCGTGGGTCGACCTGATCGAGCGCCGAGACGATGGACGAGCTGCACCCCTCGGTGTGGTGGACGCTGTCGACGACGGTGCATCCGCTGAGGTCGGCCTGCTCGCGGACATCGGCGGCATTGCCGCCGACCGTGACCAGCAGCTGATCGAACGCACACCGACGGGCCGCGGCCAGGGCCGCGTCGAGCAGTGTCGCGCCCCGGTAGGGGAGCAACTGTTTCGGGCGGCCGAGGCGTCGAGAACTCCCGGCGGCGAGGACGAGGCCGGCGACGAACATCAGTCGGCGACACCCAGCTCCTCGGCATGCCGGCTGCGACAACCCGGGTTGCAGTACCAGTGGTCGACGCCGTCGTGGTGGAGGTGAGGTGTGTCGTCGGTGACCGTGACCGACATCCCGCAGACGGGATCGACCGCGTCGAGTGGTCGTGGAGCGGTGTCGGTCTCGGGCGCGTGCAGCCCTTCCACACGGATCGCCCTGACCACCTCGGCCAGGATCGAGATGGCGATCTCCTCGGCTGTCTTCGCACCGATGTCGACGCCGATCGGGCTGCGCACCCGCTTCCGTTCGTCGTCGGTCAGGTCCATCTCGTCGAGCACCGCCTCGCCACGGCGGTGGGAGGCGACGAGACCGATGAGCCCGACTCCCGCGTCGAGCGCACCTCGGATCGCCTCGGGCTCACCCCGCCCGTGGCTGGCGATGACCACCGCGGTTGCGCCAGCGAACCCGTGGCAACACTCCTGTTGCTCGACCGACAGCCCCAGCGGACGGCCCAGTTCGGCAAGTGCCTCGGCGATGGGGGTGTGGCCAACCACGGCGAGGTGGCTGGTCGGCAGCTTCGGCTCGAGGAACACCTCGATCGCCCCTCCCGACAGGCAGGGGTTCACCGCAGTGATGGCACCCGGCGCCTCGGGGTACTCCTCGTCTCCCTCCGGCAGGATCCGCAACAGTGTGGACTCGCCGGACTCGAGCGCCTGGAGTGCCGCGGTGCGCACGGACCCCTCGGCACACTGGCCTCCGACGAAGCCCTCGATGGTCCCGTCGGGCAGCACGATCGCCGCATCGCCGGGACGGGTCGAGGTGGGGCACTGTGCCCGGACGACGGTGGCGTGGACGAACCGTCGCCGGTCGCGGATCAATTCGGAGACTCGGGCCGAGATGCGATTGGCGCTCGTCATGTCGCTCCATTGTGGCGGTGGCGGGTCAGATCGGCGGTGTCGGGCTGCCCTGCATCGCGTCCCACACCCGGCTCGGGGTGAGCGGCATGTCCGCGTGGCACACTCCGAACGGGGCGAGTGCGTCGACCACCGCGTTGACGATGGCCGGCGGCGACCCGACGGTTGCCGACTCGCCGATCCCCTTGGCCCCGATCGGATGATGCGGCGACGGGGTGACCGTGTGTCCGGTCTCCCAGTCGGGCACCTCCATCGCCGTCGGGATGAGGTAGTCCATCAGCGAGCCGGCGAGGCAGTTCCCGTCCTCGTCGAACGAGATCATCTCCATCAACGCCATTCCGACGCCGTCGGCGAGGCCGCCGTGGACCTGGCCCTCGACGATCATCGGGTTGATCTGGGTGCCACAGTCGTCGACTGCGACGAACCTCCGCACCTTCACCTCCGCCGTTCCGGGGTCGATGTCGACGACACAGATGTAGGCGCCGAACGGATACGTGAGGTTGGACGGGTTGTAACAGATCTGCGCTTCGAGGCCGCCTTCGATCCCGTCCGGAAGATCGCCCGCGCCGTGGGCGCGCATCGCGATGTCCTGGATGGTCACCGACTTCTCGGGGTCGCCGGCCACACGGAACGAGCCCTTGTCCCACTCGAGATCGGTCACCGGGACCTCGAGCATTCCCGAGGCGATGATCTGGGCCTTGTCACGGACCTTCCGCGCCACCATCGCGGCGGCTGCTCCCGACACCGGAGTCGACCGGCTCCCGTACGTGCCGAGCCCGAACGGAGTGTTGTCGGTGTCGCCGTGAACGACGTCGATGTCGTCGGGTGGGATCCCGATCTCCTCGGCCACGATCTGGGCGAAGGTGGTCTCGTGCCCCTGCCCCTGGGTCTTCACCGACAGCCGGACGACTGCCTTGCCCGTGGGGTGGACGCGCAGTTCGCACCCGTCGGCCATTCCGAGGCCGAGGATGTCCATGTCCTTGCGGGGACCGGCCCCGACCGCCTCCGTGAAGAACGAGATGCCGATCCCCATGAGCTCGCCACGCTCGCGCTTCTCGGCCTGCTCGGCGCGGAGTTGCTCGTACCCCGCCATGTCGAGGGCCTTGCGCATCGTCGGCTCGTAGTCGCCGGAGTCGTAGACCCAGCCGGTCTTCGTCTCGTAGGGGAACTGGTCGGGCTGGATGAAGTTCTTGATCCTCAGCTCGGCCGGGTCCATCTCGAGGTCGTGAGCCAGCACATCGACCATCCGCTCGACGAGGTAGACGGCTTCGGTGATGCGGAAGGAACAGGCGTAGGCCACACCTCCCGGCGCCTTGTTCGTGTAGACCGCGGACATGCTGGCGTAGGCCGCCTCCAGGTCGTAGCTGCCCGTGAACACGCCGAAGAACCCGGCCGGGTACTTCACCGGTGCGGCCGTCCCGTTGAACGCCCCGTGGTCGGCGAGCACGTGGGTGCTGATG
>CBFCWZ010000316.1:0-4133 GCA_965601935.1 uncultured Ilumatobacteraceae bacterium | reverse complement strand
GTAGTGCGTCCACCCACGCAGACGCGCATCACCGCCGGGGTCACCGTCGAGCACCGTCGAGCAGAGGTCCACGACCTCGGCGAAGCTCCCACTGACGTACCACGCCGCGGCAACGGCAGGCACCAGTTCCAGCGTCTGCAGACGGGCCTCGTTGGCCAACGACCACCGGATCGCCGCCCTCAGATTGTGATCTTCCCGCCGCACCGTCTCGCGCGCGGCCGGTTCATGGCCGGCCCCGATCTCGGCGTGAGCAGCGAGGGCGAGCGCACGGTAGTACCGCACGTGGCCGGCGTGGGCCTCCTGCAGCTCGGTGTCGGTGAGCTGGCCGCACCCGTACTCGGACACGGTCTCGAGCAGTCGGAAGCGCGAGACTCCGCCCTCGTCACGACGAACGACCATCGAGGCGTCGACCAGGTGGCCGAATGCGCTGACGACCTCATCGGCCGTTCCGAGGTCCGACCCGACGGCTTCCACGGCGGCGAGATCGAAGCTGCCGGGGAACACCGAGAGACCGAGGAACAGCCGACGCTCCGTCTCCCCCAAATGGGAGTAACTCCACTCCAGAACCGCGTCGAGCGAACGATGGCGTCGGTCGCCGCCGGTATCGGCCGACGAGAGCAGACCGAGCCCGTGCTCGAGCCGGGTGAGGATGTCCGTCGCAGCCATCGAGGAGCTGTGGGCGGCGGCCAGCTCGATGGCGAGGGGCAGCCCGTCGAGCCGGGCGCAGATCGCCCCGATGGTCGGGAGGTCGTCGACCGGCACCGCCCCGCCCGTGCTCGCCTCGGCGCGCTCCACGAACAGCGACACGGCGTCGCTCAGCCGGATCTGCTCCGGTTCGGCCACGGACGACGGCAGGCCCAGTGGCTCGACCCAGAATCGGTGCTCCCCGGCCAGATCGAGGGGCAGCCGCGAGGTCACGAGGACGCGCAGCGCAGGGGCCCGCTCGAGAAGGGACGCCGCGAGATCCGCCGCCTCCACGACGAGGTGCTCGCAGTTGTCGAGGACGAGCAGCAACTGCCGGTGCCGTAGATGGGTGATGAGCGCCTCCTGCAATGGGGTCGCCGAGGAGGGCTGGACGCCGAGAGCCGCGAGAATGCGTGGCACCGTCGACGTTGCCTCGCCCACTGCGGCCAGATCGACCCAACAGACGCCGTCGTCGAAGTCCTCGAGCAACTGCTTCCCGGAGGCGACCGCCAACCGGGTCTTCCCCACGCCGGCGGGGCCGAGGAGGGAGACGAGGCGGTGCTCGTGGAGCAGTTCGGCGACCGTCCGGACCTCCTCGTCGCGGCCGATCAACCTGCTGATCGGTACGGGAAGGTTCTCTGGGGGAGGCGGGGGGTCCAGCTCGAGCGCGGGGTCCTGGCGCAGGATCTGGTTCTCCAAACGGGCGAGCGGCGGCGACGGGTCGACACCCAGCTCGTCCCGCAGGATCCCGCGCAGCCGGCGGTATCGCCTCAGCGCGTCGGCCTGGCGACCCGATCGGTAGAGGGCGAGCATCAGGCTCCCCCACAGAGGCTCCCGTAGCGAGTGCTCGTCGACCAACGCGGCCAACTCGGCCACGAGCTCCACGTGACGTCCGAGCCCGAGTTCGGCCTGCACCCTTCCCTCGACCGCCGACAGGCGGAGCTCCTCCAGCCGTGTCGCCTGCCCGCGGCGGAAGTCGCAGTCGGCCAGATCCTCGAGAGGGGCCCCGCGCCAGAGCGCCACAGCATCGGTCAGCAGCGTGTCGGCAGTCCGGATGTCGCCCACGGCGAGAGCATCTCGACCGTCGGCGACGCTCTGTTCGAAGCGCTCGGCATCCACGTCGACGGCGAGCGAGTACCCCATTGCACTCGTCTCGATGGCGGAGGCACCGAGTACTCGGCGCAGCTTCGAGATGTAGCTCTGGAGCGTCTTCGCGGCAGTCGGCGGTGGTGCATCGCCCCACAGCGCCATGATGAGCGTGTCGGCAGGAACGGGCCGTCCGGGCCGTGTGCCGAGGGTGGCGAGAACGGCTCGCTCCTTGGGTGCCTCGATCCTGATCGGCCCGTCGTCGGACTCGTCGGCCCAGGCTTCCAGCGGGCCGAGAATCCGGACCTCCATCGGTGCGGAGTGTAGGTGAGCCTGCCGCGTCGCACCCCGGTAGCCGCTCAATCGTCGCACAACCGGACGGACGCTGGGGTGGAGACCAGGACAGGAGGACGTTGATGTTCGGACGAGCGGACTGGAAGACGACGACAGCGGGCTCCGCTGCCACGATCGGGTCGATCACAGACCGGCCGTCGGCAACACGACGGCAGACCTCGACGAACTCGTCCACATCGCTGACGCGTTCTTTCAGCAGGTAGCCGATCCCGGCCTCTCGTGACGTGAGGAGGTCGGACGCCGCGGCCACCTCGATGTACTGGGACAGCACGAGCACGGCGACGTAACAGCCCGGGGCTCGCTCCGGTGTCGTGGCAGGACGTGCTCTCAGGTCCCGGGTGCGGTCAGGCCCCGTCACCGCACCCGGCTCCGGCTGACACCTGACGCACCTCCGGTCCACCTCCGACCCGGCCGAGGCCAACCGGGCCCGGACCCTCGCCGACCTGTGACGACTCCGGGCGGCACGTTCGTGTCGCGGTTTCGTCGACATGATCGAGGAACGGCGACACGGAGACCGACCGCTGCAGGAGAGGAGGCCACCGGAGTACGTTGCCCACGTGGAAGCGGATTCAGCGCGGATCGCCGTTGTCGGAGTGGGAGCGGTCGGCACCTACTTCGCCGCCCAACTGACGGCAGCGGGCCGTCACGTCGTCGCCTGTGCCCGACGCCCGTTCGAGCGCTACGTCGTCGACTCCGAGACCGTACCGGTCGATGCGCCGGCGACATGTGTGACAGATCCAGCGGACCTCGCAGAGGTCGGGTTCGAGGACCGGGCCGATGTCGTGATCGTCGCCGTCAAGGGATTCCAGACACCCGGTACTGCCGGCTGGCTCGACGCCCTGTGTGGACCGGACACCATCGTGATCGGCGCCCAGAACGGGATCGAAGCCGTCGAGCGACTGACGCCGTACGTCAGCGGCGCGCAGGTCGTCCAGGCGGTCGTCTACTGCGGTTGCGAGCTCCTCGCGCCAGGACACATCCGACATGACCAACACGGGATCATGATCGTTCCCGACAACGATCTGACGCGCGGAGTCGCGCCGATCTTCGCAGGAACGGCTGCCAGCTGGCGGCCCGACCCCCGCTACGCCGAGGAGAAGTGGCGCAAGCTCGCCGTGAACGTGATGGCCAACGGTGTCACCGCACTGTCCCGCCGCACGATGTCGATCCTCGGCACACGGCCGGTCGACGCCATCGCACGCGACCTCTACCGCGAGTGCCTCACCGTCGGCCGGGCGGACGGCGCCGATGTGGACCCCGTCGACGCCAACAGGATCGACTTCGGCGTGTACCCCGACCAGGGGACCTCGATGTACTACGACGTGATGGCCGATCGCTCGACCGAGTACGACGAACTCCACGGTGCCGCCCTCCGGGCCGCCGCACGCCACGCCATCGATCTGCCGGTGACCCGCGTGGTGCACGCCCTCCTCGCAGCCCGCGAAGCAGAGGCGCCGTCGTCGGACGCCCAGCCCGACTGGGACGTCTGAGCTGCCGGCCCTCAGCCGGTGGTCGTGGAGGTTCAGCCGGCCGCGGTCAGCGTGACCGGGTGACGCGGGGTGCCGTCGCCGGTCTCGAAGTCGATGACGGGAACACCACCCTCGCAGGAGTAGGGCGCGTCGTTGATCGGAACCGTCGCCATGAAGCCGTTGCCCATCTCCGACGCGTCCGTCACCGTGCCTCCGATGTCGATCTGCATCGTCATGTCGCTCGACGTGAGGGTCGTGGTGATGATGCCACCGTCGCTCGTGTAGGTGCCCGTGATCGAACCTCCGGCGGCGCCGGACCCTTCGATTCCGGCGATCGCAACCGTCAGGTCGAAGTCGGGACCCCAGATGTAGTCGGTCTCGGTGAAGGTCAGGAGTGTCTCGCCGACGATCTCGAGGGTCAGACCCTCCACGTTCGCTTCGACCGTGTCGTAGAAGCCGTTCATCTCGTCCTGCGTCACGACCCACGCCCCGACCAGGCAATCGTCGGCCGCCGGCGCGGGCGGAGGCTCGGTCGCCGGC
>CBFCWZ010000315.1:0-4154 GCA_965601935.1 uncultured Ilumatobacteraceae bacterium | reverse complement strand
TTCGCGTCATGATCCCGATGTTCCACCTCGAACTGACCGAGGAGATGTTGCAGGGAGCGACCACTGCGATCGTCCCGGGCGATCCGGCCCGCGTCGAACGCATCGCCACAGCGATGGACCGCGCCGAGTTCCTCCACGCCAATCGCGAGTTCACGAGCTGGCTCGGATGGGTCGGCGACACCCCGATCGTGGTGTGTTCCACCGGCATCGGCGGGCCATCGGTGTCGATCGCCGTCGAGGAGCTGGCCCAGCTCGGTGTGCGGACGTTCATCCGCCTCGGCACCACCGGCGGCATCCAGCCGGAGCTGGAGCCCGGCGACGTGATCGTCACCACCGGCGCAGTGCGCCTCGACGGGGCCAGCCTGCACTTCGCCCCGATGGAGTTCCCGGCCGTCGCCGACTACGAGTGCACCAACGCGCTCGTCGCCGCCGCGCGCGCCCAGGGCATCGAGCCCCACGTGGGCATCACGGCGTCGTCCGACACCTTCTACCCCGGCCAAGAGCGGTACGACACGTACACCGGACACGTCACCCGCCGGTTCCGCGGCAGCCTCGAGGACTGGCGGGCGAAGGGCGTCCTCAACTACGAGATGGAGGCGGCGACGCTGTTCACGATGTGCGCCACGATGGGCCTGCGCGCCGGGTGCGTGGCCGGTGTCCTGGTGAACCGGAACCAGACCGAGACGCCGAACGAGGAAACGGCCAAGCGGATCGAGTCGACCACCGTCGCCGTCACCGTCGACGCGGTACGGCGGCTGACGGCTGACGACTGAGTCTCAACTCCACAGGGTGACGTGCACCCGCGGGCGGAACCTGCCCACGCTCGCGCCCGACCCGCTCAGCATCGCCTGGGTCGCCTTCGTGGTGGTCACGAACCTCACGAACTCCCGCTCGAGGCCGTCGGGCTCGACGTTGCGCGGAATCGAGACCGCCCACGAACCGTCGACCATCGTGGCTGCACCGTTCACCCGAGCGAGCCGACCATCCTCTGTTTCCGCCCGAAGCCGGTTCGCCGGCACGAGCGCGACGCCGTCGCCGGCACGGGCCGGCCCGAGTGCTGCGGCATGGTTCTGGAAGATCCGCTGTCGGTCCGGCGGAACGCCGACATGGCGGAGCAGACGCGCCGCCGCACTGGCCGGGTCGACCGCGGAAGGACCGAGATACCAGGTGGTGGACCGCAGGGCGTTTGCAGTGACCTTGCCGGCCGTGAGCGGACTCCCCGCCGCCCCGACGACGACGAGTTGGTAGCGGAGGAACTCCGTGGTGGTGACCGCCGGGTCACCGTCGGGCATGGCCGGGCCGATGGCTGCATCCACGGCGCGGGCGGCGAGAAGTTCGGTGAACCCTGCAGGTGGCGACACCGTCATCTCGACTCCGAGGTCGTCGGCACGGTTGGAGAACACCTCGATCAGGCCCGGGGCGGCGTACTCGGCGAACAGTGACGAGACACTCAGGCGAAGGACCCGTTTGCCGTCGGCGGCCACCTTCACCTCGTGGCGTGTCTGTTCCTGCAGCCCCAGCATCTCGACGGCACGGGTGGCCAGCCGCAGCCCGCCGGGGGTGAAGCTGATGCCGTCACCCGTGCGTTCGAACAGGGCGTCACCGAGTTCCTTGCGCAGTGCCTTGACGTGCCCGGACACGGCCGCCTCGGTGACGCCGAGCTCCCGTGCCGCCAACTTCGACGAACCGTGCCGGGCGACCGTGGCGAACGTCCGCAACTGGGTCGGCGTCATGCCGGTGCGCCCCGGCGCGTGCTGGTCATCGCCCGAGTTAAGCATTTGCTGAAGTCACAGTTGACGCGGAGCGGCCCTGTCGGTTGAGTGCGACGTACCACCAGGGGAAGTGACCAGAGGGGGTCCACATGCAGGTGCCGGCACCGTTCGAGTACGAACGGGCGACGAGCGTCGATCACGCGATCGCGCTGATGGAACGGCTGGGGAGCGAGGCGCGGATCGTCGCGGGAGGCCACAGCCTCCTGCCGATGATGAAGCTGCGCCTCGCGCAGCCCGAGTATCTGATCGACATCAACGATCTGAGTACCGAGCTCGAGTACATCCGGATCGACGGGGACGAGGTCCGGATCGGGGCTCTCACCCGCCATCGACAACTGCTCGAGAGCGACGAGCTGGCCGGTGTGCTGCCGATCTTCCGCGACGCCGAGAAGGTGATCGCCGACCCGGTCGTGCGCAACCGGGGGACCCTCGGCGGATCACTGTGCCAGGCCGACCCGTCAGAGGACCTGTCCGCAGTGTGCGACACGGTCAACGCATCGTGCGTCATCCAGGGGAGCTCCGGGCAGCGCGTGGTGGCGATGCACGACTTCCACCGGGGCCCGTACGAGACAGCCGTCGCCGACGGCGAGATGCTCACCGAGGTACGCATCCCGATCAGCCCGAACTCCGGCAGCGCCTACCACAAGGTCGAGCGCCGTGCCGGTGACTGGGCCGTCGCATCGGCGGGAGCGGCGATCACGATGGACGGCGGCGTGATCGCCGACGGTCGGGTCGGATTGTGTGCCGTCGGACCCAACCTCACGAACGTCGAACCCATCTCGGCGGCACTCGGCGGGCAACCGCCTTCCGAGGACCTGTACGCAGCGGTGGGCCAGATCGCCGCCGACAACGCCAACCCCCAGACCGACACCCGCGGCAGCGCCGCCTACAAGACCCATCTGGCCAAGGAGCTGACCGTTCGCTCGCTCCGCGTGGCCGTCGCCCGGGCGACCGGATCGGAGAACTGACATGGAAGTGACGCTCACCATCAACGGCGACGAGGTCACCCGCGACATCGAACCCCGCACCCTGCTCGTGCACTTCCTCCGCGACCATCTGGGCCTGACGGGGACCCACTGGGGTTGCGACACCAGCAACTGCGGCACCTGCGTGGTCTGGGTCGACGAGGAGCCCGTCAAGAGCTGTACGACGCTGGCCGCGATGGCCGGCGGCCGCACGGTGCGCACCGTGGAGGGCCTCGAGACGGACGGTGAACTCGACCCCGTCCAGGAGGGATTCATCCAGTGCCACGGGCTGCAGTGCGGATTCTGCACCCCGGGGATGATGATGACGGCGCGGGCTCTGATCGACCAGAACCCCGACCCGACCGACGACGAGATCCGGGAGGCCATCAGCGGCCAGATCTGTCGTTGCACCGGCTACTCGACGATCGTCAGATCGATCCAGTGGGCGGCGGCGAAGGAGCGTGACGGCCAACCGGTTGAAGTCGGCGCGAGCGCAGGAGGTGGGTCATGACCGCCACGGAAGAAGTGCCCACCAACGCGGTGCCCACCCCCGACAACAACCTGAACGACGAGAAGCCCGTCGGCTACGGCCGGATGCTCCGCAAGGAGGACCCGCGGCTCATCCGCGGCCTCGGCCAGTTCTGCGACGACGTGCAACTCCCCGGGATGCTGCACCTCGCGATCCTCCGCTCACCACTCGCTCATGCCCGGATCGTCAACATCGACAAGAGCGCAGCCGAGGCCCACCCGAAGGTGATCGCCGTGATCACCGGCGAGGACCTCGCCGCCCAGAACCTCGCCTGGATGCCCACACTGTCGAACGACGTACAGGCGGTACTGGCGACCGACAAGGTGCGGTTCCAGCATCAGGAGGTGGCCTTCGTGGTCGCCGAGGACCGCTACTCGGCACGCGACGGGCTGGAGCTGATCGACGTCGAGTACGACCCGATCGACCCGGTGATCGACGTGCGCTCCGCGCTCGCTCCGGATGCACCCGTGATCCGGGACGATCTCGACGGCAAGACCGACAACCACTGCTTCGACTGGGAGACCGGCGACAAGGACGCCACCGACGCCGTGTTCGCCGATGCCGAGGTCGTCGTGACCGAGGACATCGTCTACCCGCGGGTCCATCCCGCCCCGATGGAGACCTGTGGCTGCGTGGCCGACGTCGACCGGGTGTCGGGCAAGCTCACCTTGTGGAGCACCACCCAGGCTCCGCACGCCCACCGCACGGTCTACGCCCTCGTCGCCGGCCTGCCGGAACACAAGATCCGGATCATCGCCCCCGACATCGGTGGCGGGTTCGGCAACAAGGTGCCGATCTACCCGGGCTACGTGTGCGCCATCGTCGCGTCGCTCGTGATCGGCAAGCCGGTGAAGTGGATGGAGGACCGCACCGAGAACCTCGTGTCGA
>CBFCWZ010000314.1:0-4155 GCA_965601935.1 uncultured Ilumatobacteraceae bacterium | reverse complement strand
TTGCTCGACCGCGCCAGATGGCTGAACGTGGCGACCACCTCGGAGAGATAGTGGGGAACCGACACGTGGATGTCGCCCTCGGCGGTGGAGATGTCGAGCGGTGCAGCCTCCTGCTCCATGATCGCCACCTCGGTGTCGATCTCGAGCGGGTAGTGGGTGCGGATCTGGCTACCGAAGCGATCCTTCAGCGGGGTGATGATCCGGCCGCGGTTCGTGTAGTCCTCGGGGTTCGCCGAGGCCAGCAGCATGACGTCGAGCGGGAGGCGGATCTTGTAGCCGCGGATCTGGACGTCACGCTCTTCGAGCACGTTCAACATGCCGACCTGGATCCGCTCGGCGAGGTCGGGCAACTCGTTGATGGCGAAGATGCCGCGGTTGGTGCGCGGGACCAGGCCGTAGTGGAGGGTGAGCTCGTCACTCAGGTAGCGGCCTTCGGCCACCTTGATGGGATCGACCTCGCCGATGAGGTCGGCGATGGAAGTGTCGGGCGTGGCGAGCTTCTCACCGAACCGGTGGTCGCGGTGGACCCACGAGATGGGCGTGTCGTCGCCCATCTCCTCGACGATGTCGCGGGAATGCTTGGAGATCGGGTCGTAGGGGTCGTCGTTGATCTCGCTCCCGGTGACGATCGGCATCCACTCGTCGAGCAGGCCCGTGAGCGAACGGATCATGCGGGTCTTCGCCTGACCGCGTTCGCCGAGGAAGATCACATCGTGGCCGGCGAGGAGGGCGTTCTCGAGCTGCGGCATCACCGTGTTCTCGTAGCCCTGAACCCCGTCGAACAGTGGCTCGCCGGCAGCGACCTTCTCGATGGCGTGCTCGCGCACCTCCTGTTTGACCGGCCGGGAGACCCAGCCTGCCGCCTTCAACTCACCCAGTGTCGAGACCGTGTCGGGACCGATGACTGCCATGGGCCGAACCTACTCGTCGTTCGATGAGCGGTGTCAGCCGTGCTCCCGGCTTCCCGACATCGGGCATTCACGCCCCCACACACGGGTACTCTCGTGCGCGATGGATCTGTCCGGAGACTGGCTGGCGACGGTCGCCGACGACGACGTCCGCCGCTTCGGTCTCGGGCCGGACGACCGTGGTCTCAACTGGGAGCATGTCCATGTGCCCGGGCACTGGCGTGACCATCCTGCCTTCGCCCGGTCCGACGGGCCGATCATGTACCGCCTCCCGTTCGAGACCGAGACTCCGGACGACGGTCGGCGGCGGTGGCTCACGCTGGACGGGATCTTCTATCAGGCCGACGTGTGGCTCGACGGTGCCTACCTCGGCGACCCCGAGGGCTACTTCCTCCCCCACACGCTCGACGTCACCGCACTCTCCCGGCTCGCTGAGCAGCACGTTCTGTCGGTCGAGGTGACGTGTGCCCCGCAGAGCGGCGCGCAGGGCCGTCGGAACATCACGGGCGTGTACCAGCAGTGGGGCGGGCTCGACTCGACGTGGAACCCGGGCGGCATCTGGCGGCCGGTCCGCCTCACCGAAACCGGCCCGGTTCGCATCGACCGCCTCCGGTTGCTGTGCCGCGACGCCGACACCCGGCGCGCCCATCTCCGTCTCGCCACCCGGCTCGACAGCGAGGGACAGGCGACGGTGATCGTCCGAACGTGTCTCGGCGGCGAAGGAGTCGACGAGCAGGAGTTGGCGATCGCGGCAGGGATGAACGAGCTCGAGTGGACGGTCGACGTGAGCGACCCGCAGCTCTGGTGGCCCCACAGCCTCGGTGAACAGCACCTCACCGACGTGACCGTGCAGGTCCTCGTCGACGGCGTCGAGAGCGATACCCAACACCACCGCACAGGGCTTCGCCAGGTCGCATGGAACGACTGGACGTGCACCGTCAACGGTGAGCGGCTGTTCCTGAAGGGCGCCACTGCACTTCCCACCACGCTCGCCCCGGCCCGGCTGAGCGACGCCGAGGTGTGCGCCGACGTCGATGCCGCTCTCGACCTCGGGCTCGATGTGCTCCGGGTCGAGGGCCACATCGCCCACCCGGCTCTCTACGAGGCGGCCGACGAACGCGGTCTGTTGTTGTTGCAGGACTTCCCTCTCCAGTGGGGTCACGCTCGCTCCGTTCGAAGGCAGGCGGTCGACCAGGCCCGTGCCGCGGTCGACCTGCTCGGCCACCACCCGTCGATCGTGCAGTGGACGGCCCACAACGACCCTGCAGGACGCTCGGCCAAGGACGAGGCGACCACGTGGTGGCAACGCGGCCGGCGAGTCGCCGCCGAGCAGCTGCCGAGCTGGAACCGCACCGTCCTCGACCGGTGGGTCAAGCGGTCGTTCGAGAAGTCCGATCCGACCCGCGTCACCATCGCCCACTCCGGCGTCGCACCACACTTCCCCCAACTCGACGGTACCGACAGCCATCTGTCGTTCGGTTGGCGGCGCGGCACGGCCCGCGATCTCGCCAAGTTCGCCGGGCGAATGCCGCGGATGGTGCGGTTCGTCTCCGACTTCGGCGCCGACTCGGCACCCGAGCACGCCGACTTCCTGGCGGCGCAACTCTCCGACCATGAGTGGCCCGATCTCGACTGGGACCTTCTGTCCACCGATCACGGTTACGACCGGACGGTCTTCGAACGGCGGATCCCGCCGTCCGACTCACCGGATCTCGACGAGTGGGTCCGGATGTCGCAGCACTATCAGTCCCACGTCCTGAAGGTGCAGATCGAAACGCTGCGGCGATTGAAGTACCGGCCGACCGGAGGCTTCTGCTTCGCCCGGCTGGCCGACCCCGTGCCCGCCATCAGCGCAGCCGTCCTGGACGACGAGCGGAAACCGAAGGTCGCCTACGAGGTCGTGCGAGCCGCGTGTGCTCCAGTGGTCGTGGTCGCCGATCAGCTCCCCGAGACCACCGAATGGGGTTCCCGGATCCAACTCGCCGTCCACGTCGTGAACGACCTCCGCCACGAGTTCGAGGAGGCGTTCGTCGACGCCCACGTCGAGTGGCCGGGGGGCAGCGAGGACTTCCGCTTCGGCGGTGCAATCCCGGCCGACGAGGTCGTCATGGTCGGCATCGTCCTGCTCGACGCACCCGCCGTCGACGGCGAGTTGACGCTCGACCTGGCGCTCACCGCCGACGGCATCGAGTCCGCCAACCATTATCGAACAGTGCTGGCGCCACTGCTCGGAACCGGGAGATGAATCGAATGACCATTCTGGAGGACCTCGGCTACGAGTTCATCCCACCGAACCCGGCGCGGCGGGCGATGCAGAAGCTCGGCTCGACGCGGCCGATGGCGTGGCTGTTCCAGCGCACGCTGTTTCCCCTGGACAAGATGGTGTTCCACCGCACGGGCGGCCGGACCTCCGTCACGGGCCTGTTGGCAGGCGTCCCCGTGCTTCTCCTCACCACCACCGGGGCGAAGTCCGGCGAGCCCAGGACGATGCCGCTGCTCGGGATCCCCTTCGACGACGGCCTCGCCCTGATCGGGTCCAACTTCGGCCAGGAGCGGACCCCCGGCTGGGTCTACAACCTCGAAGCCGATCCGCACGCAACGATCGGCTACCTCGACAAGACCGTCGATGTCGTGGCTTCACGCGCCGAGCAGTCACAGACCGAAGAGGTCTTCGCACGGGCGGCCGAGATCTACCCGGGCTACGCGGAATACCGCCGACGAGCCGACCACCGCACGATCCGTGTCTTCCTCCTACGACCCGCCGGCGACGAGAGCTGACGAGTCGGTCGCGGCCGGGCGCGCCTCGACGCGGGTGAAGCGCATCACCCCGTCGTTGACCGGCTCGTTGCGCAGCGTCTTCTTGTCCTTCTTGTAGTTCTGCGTGTTGAGCCACGGCTCGCGGTCACCCTGCTTCGGCATCAGCGGCAACATCCGCTGGAAGTAGCCCGAGCTGAAGTCCTCGACCCACAGCCTCATCGGCATGTCGCGCTCGTCGGCCCGCAGCCGAGGGGTGCAGATCTGGGTGCGGGTCTCGGTCATGTGGTTGAGCAGACGGCACACGTACTGACAGATCAGATCCGCGCGCAGGGTCCACGAGGCGTTGATGTAGCCGAACGACGAGGCCAGGTTGGGTACGTCGGAATAGCACATGCCCTTGTAGGTGAACGTCTGGGAGAAATCGACGGCGTCACCGTCGACGGTGAAGTCCACCTCGCCGAGCGTCACGAGTTGGAGACCGGTGGCCGTG
>CBFCWZ010000313.1:0-4166 GCA_965601935.1 uncultured Ilumatobacteraceae bacterium | reverse complement strand
ATCATGAGCAGCCCCGGCGACCCACTGGTGGGCCGCCCCACCCCCGAGGCACGCGACGCCCTCCTCGCCGCCCCCCAGACCGACCGTCAGGCCTACATCGACCAATCGGTCGACGCCAAGGTGTGGGCCTCGCAGCGGTACTACGACGAGAACGCCGTGAAGGACCTCGCCGCGGCCGCCTACGACCGCTGCTTCTACCCGGAGGGCGCCACACGCCAGCTGGCGGCGATCTACGCGACCGGCGACCGCAGCGCCGAACTGGTGCAGCTCGATGTGCCGACCCTCGTCATCCACGGCCGTGACGACACATTGATCACGCCAGAGGGAGGGGAGCGCACCGCCGAACTGATCCCGGGTGCGCGGTACCTCTTCCTGAGCGACATGGGCCACGATCTGCCCCGCCCGCTCTACCCGGTGTTCGCCGAAGCCATCGGTGGCTTCATCCGCTCCGCTGCCGCGATGCCCGCAGCCTGACCCACGACCCAGGAGACCCAAGTGGCTGGACCCCTCGCCGGATACAAGATCATCGAGATCGCGGGCATCGGCCCCGGTCCGTTCGCCGCGATGCTGCTCGCCGACATGGGCGCAGAGGTGATCCGCGTCGAGCGTGCCGGCGCCGTGCGCGGCCCGGCACCCGACTCTCCCCATTTCGACGTATTGCAGCGTGGCCGTCGGAACGTGGCGCTCGACCTCAAGAACCCCGATGGGGTCGCCACGCTGCTGGACCTCGTCGAGTCGGCCGATGCACTGATCGAGGGCTTCCGCCCCGGGGTGATGGAGCGACTCGGTCTCGGACCCGACGAGTGCCTCGCCCGCAACCCGAAGCTGGTTTTCGGCCGGATGACCGGCTGGGGCCAGGACGGCCCGTACTCCCAGGCGGCCGGGCACGACATCAACTACATCTCGCTGGCCGGTGCGCTCGCCCACATGGGGCGCAGGGGTGAGGGGCCCGTGCCGCCCCTCAACATGGTCGGCGACTTCGGCGGTGGCGGCATGTTCCTCGCCTTCGGCGTGGTGTGCGGTCTGCTCGAAGCGGCCAACAGCGGTCAGGGCCAGGTGGTCGACACGGCGATGGTCGACGGCTCGGCCGTGCTGATGACGATGTTCTGGGCGTTCCGCAGCATCGGGATGTTCGACGAGAACGTCCGTGGCGGCAACCTGCTCGACACGGGTGCCCACTTCTACGACGTGTACGAGTGCTCGGACGGCGAGTACATCTCGCTCGGGTCGATCGAGCCGCAGTTCTACGCCGAGTTGATGCGCCTCACCGGCCTCGCCGACGACCCCGACTTCGCCGCCCAGATGGACTCGGCGCGCTGGCCGGAACTGAAGGAGCGGATCGCCGGCCTGTTCCGGACCAAGACCCGCGACGAGTGGTGCGAGATCATGGAGCACACCGACGTGTGCTTCGCCCCGGTGTTGCGCATGTCGGAGGCGGCGGCGCACCCGCACAACGTCGAGCGGAACACGTTCATCGAGGTGGGTGGCGTCACCCAGCCCGCTCCGGCACCGCGGTTCAGCCGCACCGCCCCCGCTGTGTCCCAGCCTCCCGCCCACGCAGGGCAGCACACCCGCGACGTCCTCCTCGACTGGGGTATCCCGGGCGAGCGGGTCGACGCGCTCCTGGAATCGGGCGCCGCCAAGGCTGCCGAGTGACATGCGGGGAGCGTTCGCTCTCCAGACCTGGTTGACTCTGCGGCCATGGCGACGTTGGTCTGCTTGCACGCTCATCCCGACGACGAGGCCATCTCCACGGGTGGGACGATCTCCCGGGCCGCGTCGGAGGGGCACCGGATCGTGCTCGTCCTCGCGACCGATGGCGACCACGGGGAGGTGCCCGACGACCTCGCCGAGGGCGAGACACTCGTCGACCGGCGCCGCGCCGAGACCATGGCGGCGGCCGAGCACCTCGGGATCGCCCGCGTGGCGTGGCTGGGGTACAGCGACTCGGGGATGAACGGCTGGGATCAGAACGATCACGACCACTCGTTCCACCAGGCCCCGGTGGACGAGGCGGCCGCGAAGCTGGCGACGATCCTCCGCGAGGAGAAAGCCGACGTCCTCACGAGCTACGACTGGCACGGAACGTACGGCCATCCCGACCACGTGAAGGTGCACCACGTGGGTGCGCGCGCCGCTGACCTGGCCGGTGTCCGTCTGCTCGAAGCGACGATGAATCGCGACGCCATGGCCCGGCTGGTCGATGTCGCGCGCGCCGAGGGGGTCGAGTTCGAATCGCCCGACGAGGAGGAGTTCGACCCGTCGGCGCCCGCCGACGACGGCAACCCGTTCGGGGAGCCCGAGGAGGCGATCACACTCGAGGTCGACGTGACCGGGTTCGTGGGTCGCAAGAAGGCGGCGCTGGCGTGCCACGCCAGCCAGGTCAGTGAGTCCGACTTCTTCCTGAACATGGATGACGAGTCGTTTGCACGGGCCTTCGGCACCGAGTGGTTCATCGAGCCCGGTGCACCCGGTCCGATGCGCCGCGGCTGGATCTTCGACGAGAACGGCGCCTGACATGGCCGAGATCCGTCTGGTGCGTCACGGGCGCGCCGCCGCCGGCTGGGACACCGACGTCGATCCGCCGCTCGACGACCTCGGCCGTGCTCAGGCTCGTGCGGTGGCCGACGAGTTGAGGGCCCTCGGCCCGTTGGCCGTGGTCACGTCGCCGTTGCGCCGTTGCCGGGAGACGGCGCATGCATACGCCGACCCGCTCGGCCTCGCGCCGGTGGTGGCGGACGAGGTGCGCGAGATTCCGTCACCCGAGGGGTACGCGATGGCGCAACGGGTCGAGTGGCTGCGCAGCGTGATGGCGGGGGAGTGGGGAGCGCTCGGCCCTCGTTACACCGGCTATCGGGACGCGGTGGTCGACTTCGTCACGGGGCTCCACGAGCCCACCGTGGTGTTCTCCCACTTCGTGGCCATCAACGCGGTGATCGGGGCCTGTCTCGACGACGACCGCCTGGTGATCCGGCGACTCGACAACTGCTCGGTGACCACCGTGTCCAACGACGGCGGCCCGCTCCGGCTCGTCTCCGGTGGCACCGAAGCCGACACCCTGATCCGGTGAGCTGCTCTTCCCCTGAGCGGGGGCATTCCGTTCACGCGCCCCGGCGCTGGGCCAAGATGGGCCCGATGTTGCGCTTCCCTCTGCTCGCCACCGCCCTGCTGGTGCTGGGTGCGTGTGGCTCCGGCTCCTCCGATTCCGCCGCGACGACCACGCCCCCCGAGGTCACGCTGCTGTCGACGACCACCACGTCGACCACGACCAGCACGTCGACCACCACGACCACGACGTCGACGACCACCACCACGACCACGACGACCAGCACGACGCTTCCCCCGGAGACGACCACCACCGTCGACCCGATGATCGATGCGCTCCTGCTGGGCGCGGAAGGGATCGGGTCGGCCACGTTCGGGTCCGACCCCGAGGGTGTGGTCAGCTACGTGACGACCCTGCTCGGCTCGCCGACACAGGACACCGACTGGGTCGACCCCCTGACGCTCGGGCCCTGCCCCGGCGAGGAGCTCCGGCTGGTTTCCTGGGGCGCTCTCGTGCTCGAGTTCGGCGACCAGTCGACCGTTGCGACCGGGCGTCGACACTTCTACTCGTACCAGTACGGCGTCGACGGCGAAGTGGGTGTGCCACCCATCGGCCTCGTGACCGGCCAGGGCGTCACCACCGGTTCGCCCGTATCCGAACTGGTGGCTGCGTACCCCGAGGTGGTGCTCAACGAGGAGGACGAGTTCATCTCGGCGAACTTCTACGTCAATGACGACCTGCGCGGCCTCGTGACGGGTCTCGACGCCGATGACGTGGTCACACTCGTTGCCGGTGGCCGCACCTGCAGGGAGTGACGTCGATGGACGACCTGTTCGATCTGCACCGCGCCCTCGCGTGGTTCGTGATCATCTCGAACGGGTTCGTGGGGTGCTGGGCTCTCGCCGCCCACTGGTTCGATCCGCTGCGGTACAGGGTCCTGTGGTGGGCCACCGGGGTCGCCGAGATCTCCACGTTCGCCATCGCCATCGTGGGCGTGATGATCGTGAACCGGTACGAACTGGAACTCGACCAGTTCCACGCCCTCTACGGCTTCAGCACGATCGTGGCGGTCGGGATCCTCTACAGCTACCGCGGCAGCCCGGGGGTGAAGGACCGGATC
>CBFCWZ010000312.1:0-4166 GCA_965601935.1 uncultured Ilumatobacteraceae bacterium | reverse complement strand
TTCGTCGCCGCGACCGACATGGTCCCCTGTGAGGAGGACGACATCTCGAACTGCGCGCGCTACTCGCCAGGAGCCGGGTACGCCCTCGCCGTCGAGGTGGCGTCGGGTGACCTCCCCACGTACGGGCTGGTTCCCGGTTCGGCGGCGGAACTGCTCGACCAGCCCTGCCCGTGACCGAACGCGCCACACCCCCTGATCACGATTGGTCTCATGGCAAGACCTCGCAACCGTGTCACCCCGCAGGCCGCGATGGGCCGGGGCGCCGGTAGGGTTGCGCGGTCCATATTGGCCCTGCCCCACTCCGGGGCTCCCAACCGAACGTTCCCATCGGGGGCGCACGGGGGGATCCGAAGGGAGGAAATCCGCACATGAAGCGTGCGTACGAATTGATGGTGATCATCGACGGTGACGTCGATGATCCGAAGGCTCAAGCCTGGATGAAGACGGTGTCGGAAGGCGTTTCAGCCGCCGACGGCGAACTCCACGGCAAGATCGACTGGTGGGGCAAGCGCCAGTTCGCCTACCCGATCGACAAGAAGCCGGCTGGGTACTACCTGGTGGCCGAGATCGTGGCCGGTCCGGGAGCACTCGACGAACTCGAGCGCGCCCTGCGTCTCGCGGACGACGTCGTCCGCCACAAGCTCATCCGTCTGCCCGACGCCGAAGCCGAGCGTCGCGGAATGGCCGTCACGGCCTGAGCAGCATCCACGCCGAAGGGGAAATCACATGGCACAAGGAAACACCGTCACTCTCGTCGGAAACCTCACACGCGACCCCGAGCTGCGGTACACCGCATCGGGACTCGGCGTCGTCGGGGTCGGACTCGCCGTCAACCATCGCCGTCAGGTGAATGGTGAATGGCAGGAGGAGACCTCGTTCTTCAACATCACCGCGTTCGGTGATCTCGGCGAGAACGTCGCCGCGAGCCTCAACAAGGGCAACCGCGTCCTCGTGACCGGCCGCCTGCAGCAGCGCTCGTACGAAACGAAGGAAGGCGAGAAGCGCAGCGTCGTCGAAGTGATCGCCGACGAGATCGGACCGAGCCTGCGCTGGGCGCAGGCCCAGGTCGAGCGCATCAGCCGCGACTCCGCCGATGGCGGGTTCAGCGGTGGTGGCGGCGGTGGCGGTGGCGCCACCCGTGCTCCCGATCCCGTGTACGGCGACGAAGAACCGTTCTGATCCAGACTCGAAGGAACCAACATGGCCAGCAAGAAGAACCGTGCCCGGGCGGCACGTGAAGCCAACCCCCGCAAGTTCAAGAAGAAGACCAGCCTGCTCGTGATCGAGAAGGTGGAGTACGTCGACTACAAAGACGTCGATCTCCTCCAGCGTTTCATGAGCGACCGCGCCAAGATCCGCAACCGGCGTGTGGCCGGCAACGACCTCCAGCAGCAGCGTGAGGTCGCCAACGCGATCAAGATCGCTCGCGAGATGGCGCTCCTGCCGTACGCCAAGCGCGTCGCCTCCACCCGTACCGGTGGCCGTCGTGGCGAAGGCCGCGGCGAGGGTCGTGGCGAGGGCCGCGGCCCGCGTGACGAGAACGTCAACGAGCAGCCGGACGACGCCGCCGAGGAGACCACCGATCTCGAGGCCGGCGAGCAGGTCGAGGCTGTCGACGAGAGTGTGGAGGCCTGACGATGAAGGTGATCCTGCGTTCCGACCTCGACGGGCTCGGCAAGCGCGGCGACATCGTCGACGTCGCAGCCGGCCATGCCCGCAACTTCCTCCTGCCGAAGGGTCACGCGATCCCGGCCTCGGACGGTGCGATCGCCCAGGCGGCGAAGATGCGTTCCGCCCGCGACCAGCGCGACAGCGAGGCCCGCGAGGCCGCCACGACCATCGCCAGCACCTTGGTGCCGAAGGTGATCGTGATCGAGGCGAAGGCCGGTTCCGAGGGCAAGCTGTTCGGCTCGGTCACTTCGGCCGACATCGCCGACGCGGTGAAGGCCCAGACCGACATCGAGATCGATCGCAAGTCGATCGAGGCCGACGGCATCAAGACCGTGGGTCAGCACACGGTGACGGCCTCGCTGCACAGCGACGTGTCGTTCCCGATCACCGTCGACGTCGTCGCTTCCGAGTGACGTCGCCGGCGTCCTGACACCGCACACGTCCGAGCGATGCCACCGTGTTCCGGCACGGTGGCATCGTCGCGTCCGGGGTCGTGTCGGGAGGGAGTCGTGAACCCACAGGCATCCACTCCGTGTCCACAGGCAACACCCAGGGTTGTGCCCCTTCCTCCGCACAACACCCCCCTGCCAGAGTTGATCCGGCATGGCTGGCGATGAGATCTTTCCCGTCGACGTGGGCGAGCCGGTTCGGACGGCGCCACGATCGACACGGGTTCCCCCACACAACCTGCAGGCCGAGGAGTCCGTGCTCGGCGCGCTCCTCCTTTCCCGCGACGCGGTCGGTGTGGTCGGTGAGGCGGGCCTCACGGTGCGCGACTTCTACAACCCCGCCAACCAGCACATCTTCGACGCCATCCGGTCGATCTACACCACGTCCGGCCCGGTCGACGTGGTCACGGTGTCCGACGAGTTGCGCCGTCACGGCCTTCTCGACGAGGTGGGCGGCCTCGAGCGCCTGAACGACCTGCAGATCGCCACCCCCTCGGTGTCGGGTGCCGAGCACTATGCCCGCATCGTGATGGACACGGCACTGCTGCGGCGCCTCATCCACACCGCCGGAGAGATCACCGACATCGCCTTCAGCGAGCCCGACGACGTGACCAAGGCCGTCGACATCGCCGAGTCGAAGATGTTCGAGGTCGCCGAGGATCGCACGGCCGACTCCACCCGCCAGATCGACGAACTGCTCAACGAGGCGATGGACCACCTCGAGACCAAGTTCGAGAACGACAACGCCATCACCGGGACCGCCACCGGCTACGACGACCTCGACGACCTGCTGTCCGGCCTGCAGCCGGGCGCATTGAACATCGTCGGTGCCCGGCCCGCCATGGGCAAGACCGCCTTCGGGCTGGGCATGGCCACCCATGTCGCCAAGACCTCCGGCCAGCCGGTGGTGGTGTTCAACCTCGAGATGGGTCACTCCGAGATCACCCAGCGAATCCTGTCCAGCGAGGCCAAGGTCGACTCCACGAAGCTGCGTACCGGACGGCTCAACGAGTCCGACTGGTCGAAGGTGGGCCTCGCCGTCGGCCGACTCGAGATCCCCCTCTTCCTCGACGACAACCCGCAGGTCACCGTCATGGAGATTCGTGCCAAGGCGCGGCGGATCAAGGCGCAGTACGGCGGCCTGGGCCTCGTCGTCATCGACTACCTCCAGCTGATGGGCGGGTCCGGGCGGGCCGAGAACCGCCAGCTCGAGGTCAGCGACATCAGCCGGAACCTGAAGATCCTCGCCCGTGAACTCGAGGTGCCGATCGTGGCGTTGAGCCAGCTCAGCCGAAACCTCGAGGCCCGCCAGGACAAGCGCCCGATGCTCTCCGACCTGCGTGAGTCGGGCTCACTCGAACAGGACGCCGACGTGGTGATGTTCCTGTACCGCGACGAGGTCTACAACCCCGAGTCGCCCGACAAGGGTTCGGCCGAGGTCATCGTGTCCAAGCACCGGTCGGGTCCCATCGGCACGAAGCGACTGGTGTTCCTCGGCCAGTACACCCGCTTCGACAACGCCGCCCGCGCGATGTAGCCGATGGGCGGTCCCAGGTTGTCCTGATGGCCTGGGCCTGTTGCCGTTGGCTGGGCTCGCCTACTTCGGCGGCGAGGTCGTCAAGGTATCGGTCTGTTTCAGCGAGCGCATCCAGGCGTTCCAGCTCGGCACGAAGTGCGACCTGCAGGAGCTCGGAAGCGGGAAGGTCGCGTTGCCTCAGTTGTTCGTGGAGATCTTCGGGCAGGTACACCTGAACGCGCGGGATACGCCTAACTATGCGAGTATTCCTGGCGCTCGTCCAGCGCATCTCCACGGTCCGAATCAGGTGGCCGAACCGTCCGGGATCCTCACGCTTGCGCTCGGTCCTCCGCTCGGAATTGCTCGGCCGGACGCTCGCCGTCGATCCCGCGCAGGCACGACGGCACCTATGCGCACCGCGGTCTTTCCACGCGTGTCGACAGACCAGCTCGGTCATGCCGACCGCACATCGCGGCACGGACGGCGCGCGCGGCGCGCCCCATCACGTGCACCCCGATCCTCCTCCGGGT
>CBFCWZ010000311.1:0-4193 GCA_965601935.1 uncultured Ilumatobacteraceae bacterium | reverse complement strand
GGCCCGCGGGTCAGGTCGCCGTACTCTGCGGTGTCGGAGATCGAGTAGCGCATCCCGGCGATGCCCTCCTCGTACATCAGGTCGACGATCAGCTTCACCTCGTGGAGGCACTCGAAGTACGCCATCTCGGGCGCGTAGCCGGCCTCGGTCAGGGTCTCGAAGCCGTACTGGACGAGCTTGGTGAGCCCGCCGCACAGCACGACCTGCTCGCCGAAGAGGTCGGTCTCGGTCTCCTCGGGGAACGTGGTCTCGATCACACCGGCGCGGGCACCGCCGATCGCCTCGGCGTAGGAGAGGGCGAGCGCCTTGGCGTTTCCGGTCGCGTCCTGCTCGACGGCGATCAGCGCCGGGACGCCGCCACCCTCGACGTAGGTGCGCCGCACGAGGTGGCCGGGGCCCTTGGGGGCGATCATGATGCAGTCGACGCCCTCGGGAGGGGTGATGCGCCCGAACCGGACGTTGAACCCGTGGGCGAAGGCGATCGCGTTGCCGGGCTGGAGCCCGGGGGCGATGTGCTCGTCGAAGATGCGCTTCTGCTCGGTGTCGGGCGCGAGGATCATGACGACGTCGGCCCACTCGGCCGCGTCGGCGATCGACTTCACGGTCAGTCCGGCGTGCTCGGCCTTGGCCTTCGACGACGAGCCGTCGCGCAGGCCGACGCACACCTCGACGCCCGACTCCTTCAGGTTGAGGGCGTGGGCGTGGCCCTGCGAGCCGTATCCGATGATCGCGACCTTCTTGGATCGGATGATCGACGGGTCGGCGTCGGCCTCGTAGTAGATGTTGGCGGCCATCAGCCCACCTTGCCTTTCGTGTGGTTCGAGATCGCGCGCAGGTGTGCACCGCGATCGAGCTTGGGGAGCGCGACGCGGCCGGTGCGCTGGAGCTCGGCGATGCCGTAGTCACCGATGAGCTCCTCGAAATCATCGAGCTTGTCGGGATGCCCCTCCAAACTGATCGTGATCGCCTCCGTGCCGACGGCGAGGATCTTCGCCTCGAAGATGTTGGTCAGCTCGACGACCTGGCCGCGCACCTCGGGCGTGGCCCGCACGGTCGCGAGCAGCAGCTCGCGCTCGACCGACCGGCGCGGGTCGAGCTCGCTGATCTTGACGACGTCGATCAGCTTGAACAGCTGCTTGACGATCTGCTCGAGCGGGGTCGACTCGACGTCGACGACGATGGTGATGCGGCTCATGCCGGCCTCCTCCGCCGGCGCGACGGCGAGGGAGAAGATGTTGTAGCCGCGCCGGGCGAACAGGCCGGCGACCCGGGCGAGCACGCCGGGGCGGTTCTGGACGAGCACGGAGAGGATGTGGTGGGTCGTCGAGCTGCCCACGGGGTTGATGGCGGTCATGACGGCCTCCTTCAGCTCAACCGGTCGCGGATCGGCGCGAGGGTCGGGTGGACGAGCAGGTCGTCGTTGGACTGGCCGGCTGGGACCATCGGGAAGACCTTCTCGTCGGAGTCGGTGCGGAACTCGACGACCACCGAACGGTCGTTGATCGCGTTGGCCTTCTCGATCGCGGGGGCGACCTCCTCGGGCGACTCGACCCGGATCGCGACGCAGCCCATCGACTCGGCCCACTTGACGTAGTCGGGGCACTCGGTCGACAGGTACACCTCGCTGTAGCGCTCGTCGTAGAACATCTCCTGCCACTGGCGGACCATGCCGAGGTAGCTGTTGTTCAGCAGCGCGACCTTGATCGGGATGCGCTCGACGGTGGCGGTCACGAGCTCCTGGGCGGTCATCTGGAAGCAGCCGTCGCCGTCGACCGCCCACACCATCTTGTCGGGGCGCCCGACCTTGGCGCCGATGGCGGCGGGGATCGAGAACCCCATCGTGCCGAGGCCACCCGAGTTGACCCAGGTGTAAGGCTCCTCGAAGTCCCAGTGCAGCGACGCCCACATCTGGTGCTGGCCGACGCCCGACGACACGATCGTCCCCGGAGGCGCGGCGTCGCGCAGCTGTTCGAGGCAGTACTGCGGCTTGAGGGCGTGCCCGGGCTCGCTGTGGGTGTAGGTGGTCGGGAACTGCTCGCGCCAGCCGGAGATCCTGCTCTTCCACGCGCTCCGGTCGGGCACCTCGGCGCCGCCGTCGAGCTGGCTGCGGAGCGCCTTGACGAGCTCGGTGGTCACCTGGCGGCAGTCGCCGACGATCGGGATGTCGGGGCGGCGGACCTTGCCCTGCTCGGCGGGGTCGATGTCGACGTGGATGATCTTGGCGTCGGGCGCGAAGGTCGAGACCTTGCCGGTGATGCGGTCGTCGAAGCGTGCGCCGAGCGCGATCAGCAGGTCGGCCTGCTGCATCGCCGTGGTGGCGTAGGCGTTGCCGTGCATGCCGGGCATGCCGAGGTTGAGCGGATGGCTGTCGGGGACGACGCCGCGCGCCATCAGCGTGGTGACGACGTGGATGTCGGTCAGGTCGATCAGCTCGGCGAGCGCGTCGGCGGCGCGCGCCTTGAGCATGCCGCCACCGACGTAGAGGATCGGGCGCTCGGCGGCGAGGATGAGCTTGGCGGCCTCCTTGATCATGCGGGGGTGACCCTTGGTGTTGGGGCGGTAGCCGGGCAGCGAGGCGGTGACCTCGTCGTCGCTCGGCCAGTGCCAGGTCATCTCGTTCTGGAGGACGTCCTTGGGGACGTCGATCAGGGTCGGCCCCGGGCGACCGGTGGTCGCGATGCGGAACGCCTGGCGGACCATCATCGGGATGTCGTCGGGGGTCATGATCAACTCGTTGTGCTTGGTGCACGAGCGGGTGATGCCGACCGTGTCGCACTCCTGGAACGCGTCGGACCCGATCGCCGCGGTCCCGACCTGGCCGGTGATGCCGACCATCGGGATCGAGTCCATGTAGGCGTCCATCAGCGGCGTGACGAGGTTGGTCGCCGCGGGGCCCGAGGTGACCATCGCCACGCCCGGGCGGCCGGTGACGTGGGCGTAGCCCTCCGCCATGTGGCCGGCGCCCTGCTCGTGGCGGACGAGGACGTGGCGGATCGACGACTCGAGCAGCGGGTCGTAGGCGGGCAGGATGCAGCCGCCGGGCAGGCCGAACACGGTGTCGACCTGCTCCATCTCGAGGGCCTTGATGAGGGCCTGGGCCCCCGTCATGCGGGTCATGGTGTGTCTCCTGGTTGGGCGAGGGGTTGGCGTGGGTCGGTGGCGAAAAATGAAACGACCTCCCGTGTCGGGAGGTCGGGGCGCACGGGCAGGGCAGGGCCGGTGCGCTAGTGAAGAATTACTACGAGGGCGCGGGGGTGTGCTCGCATCGGCGTCAAGTCAACCAGACGTGCGATCCGAACACAAGCCTGACCCCAGATGTCCAGATGTCGCGAGAGACGAGCGGGTCACACTTTCACTCTGTGTGAGCACAGCGGCAGCGGTTCGTCAGGACCTTTCCGAGCTGACCTTCGGATCAACCACTCTGAGCGTTCGGACGGCCACCCCGATCGGGCGTTTGCAACTACGATCCAATGACCCTATAGTCCACCACTCGTGGTGGTGATTACCATGAGAAGACCACGGAACGGTCACGGCGGATGAGGAATTGCCAGGCGGGGAGGTAGCCGACAACATGAGCGTGAACATCGACATCAGTGTGGCCGAAGACGGCCTGTTCTCGGTCCCGTCACGGGTGGAAACGGTCGTACCGACGGCGCCGCTTCGCAACCTCAAGGCACGACTCCTCGTCGCCGACGCCGTCGCCGTGCTGCTGGCACTGGCGGTCGCCGTCGCTGTCCAGATGGCGGTGCGGCCGGTCCCGCCCGAGCTCGAGCTGCGTCACGTCGTGCTCGGGCTGCTCGGTCTCCCTGGCTTCATGGTCGCAGCGACG
Organism: uncultured Ilumatobacteraceae bacterium; assembly: GCA_965601935.1. GTDB lineage: Bacteria > Actinomycetota > Acidimicrobiia > Acidimicrobiales > Ilumatobacteraceae > CBFCWZ01. The sequence goes on along the minus strand of CBFCWZ010000311.1, from coordinate 364 downwards.
ATGAACCGGATGTACCAGTCGCGGGCGAACGAGCGGGCGACGGAAGAGGCGACCAACATCGTCCGGACCGTGGCGATCGGCATCGGCATCGTCGTCGCCCTCGCCTTCGTCCTCAAGTTCAAGGAGCTCTCCCGTCTCTGGGTGATCGTGTTCGCGGTGACGGCCGTCGCGACCCTGCTCACCGAGCGGATGATCGCCCGCCGCCTCTTCCGACGACTGCGACATCGCGGCGAGCTCTCGCGACCGATCCTGGTCGTCGGTACGGACGCAAACGCGATCGCACTGGTCCACACCTACGCCCGCAACCCCGGGCTCGGCTATCGCGTCGTCGGCATGGTCGGTGACGAGGACATCGGGGAACGGG
>CBFCWZ010000310.1:0-4210 GCA_965601935.1 uncultured Ilumatobacteraceae bacterium | reverse complement strand
TGGTCGCATGTGCGACGACCATGCCCACGACCATCATGCGGCGGGGGAGTCGGCTCCACGTCCCGTCGACGGCGACGTCGTCGACCCGATCGCTCTCGATCCGGTCGACGAGGTGGTCGTCACGATGCTGATGGACAACGTCTACGACGCCCTCATGCCGCCGGAAGGTCCCGCGACCCGCACGAGCTTCTTCGGGGCGGCGCCGGTGAAGTCGTCGGTGATGATGGGCGGGGAGTTGCCCCCGGGGCTGGTGGCCGAACACGGATTCTCCGCTCTCGTCGAGGTGACGCGGGGCGACCGTTCGCACAGGCTCCTGTTCGACACGGGAATCTCGCCGTTCGGGATGGCCGACAACATGGAGCGGCTCGGGATCGACGCCGCCGACATCGAAGTGGCAGTCCTGAGCCACGGCCACTTCGACCACGCCGGTGGGCTGGAGGGTCTCGCCCGGCTGCGGCGGCGGGCCGGCCTGCCGATCGTCGTCCACCCGAGAGTGTGGGCTCAGAGGCGGATCGCGATCCCCGAGATGCCGGCCGTCGAGTTGCCCACCCTGTCGAAGCGGTCGCTCGAGGACGAAGGCTTCGAGGTGATCGAGCGCCGGCAACGCTCACTCGTCCTCGACGGCTCCGTGCTGATCACGGGTGAGGTCGACCGCACGACCGACTTCGAGAACGGGATGCCGTTCCACGAGCAACTCGTGGACAGCCGGTGGGAGCCGGATCCGTTGATCCTCGACGACCAGGCACTGGTGGTGCACCTGCGCGGCAAGGGCCTGATGGTCCTGACCGGATGTGGTCACGCCGGTGCCGTGAACATCGCCCGGCACGCGATGCGACTCACCGGCGTCGACGAACTGCACGCCATGATGGGCGGCTTCCATCTCAACGGCCCTGCGTTCGCTCCGGTGATCGGCCCGACGATCCAGGCCTTCCGGCAGATGGCGCCGGACGTGATCGTGCCGGCCCATTGCACCGGATGGGCGGCCCAGCACCGCTTCGCCACCGAGTTGGGGGGCGCGTTCGTCCCCAACTCGGTCGGCAGCTCCTTCACGCTCGCCGCGTGATCGGGTCGAATGCCCGTTGCGTCGCACGAGCGGTCGGCCCAACGTGGAGATGTTGCTCGACGAAGGAGGATCGGAATGGACATCGACACAGTGATCGCGGAGAGCCGGGAGATGCTCGGGGAGGGCAAGGTGTTCGGCGAGCCCGTCGAACACAACGGGGTCACGGTGATCCCGGTCGCCAAGGTCTCCGGTGGTGCCGGTGGCGGCGACGACGCGGAGTCGGACAGCGGCGGGGGCGCCGGGTTCGGGGTCCATGCCCGTCCGGCGGGTGCGCTGGTCATCGGCCCGGACGGCTCGGTCGAGTGGAAGGTTCCGTTCGACCTCAACCGGGTGATCATGGGCGGGCAGGCCGTGGCGATCGCAGTGATCTGCGCCATCTGTATGGTGCTGCGGGCGCTCATCAAGGCAAGGGCACGGGCTGTGATCGCCGGCGCCGCGATCGGACGAACTGCCGAGCTGGTCGAACAGCGGCTGGAGAGCTGACGGCGGCCGACGGGCGTACAGTCCGTCGCCGATGATCCTGTACGTCGACTACGAACACGCTTCCACGTACGACAAGCCGCAGACCGACTGGTTGCTGGCAGCGCGCACGCGAATCGCCGATCGCCTGCAAGATCTCACCGGTCAGCGCTGCATCCTCCAGCGCTACGCCCAGGTCGATGACGGCATCGTCGAGGAGCTGGGTCTCCGCGCCGTGTTCATCAGTGGGAACGGGGCCGACCGATCGGCGTATGACGACGAGGACCTGGCGGGGCTGGCGGCGATCATCCGCTCGGGAAGGGTGCCCGTGTTCGGCTTCTGCGGCGGGTACCAGCTGATGGGCGAGGTGCTCGGTGCCACCTACGGCCGCATCGGCCGACTGGCCGACGGCGACGAGGACCACCATCCGATGTACCAGCCGGGCTGGCGGACCGAGCTGGGCTATGAGCCTGTCGAACTGGTCGGCGAACACCCGATGCAGAACGGGATGGGTGATGCCCCGGTGTTCCGGCATGCACACGCCTTCGAGCTGAAGGACCTGCCGCCCGGGTTCACGAACCTGGCCAGGACCGAGGTGAGCGAGAACCAGTGGATGGCTCACGAGACGCTGCCGTTGGCCGGTACCCAGTTCCACCCGGAGTACTGGACCGACGAGCACCCCGCGGGGGAGCGGCTGATCGCCAACTTCTGCGAGTGGGTCGGCGTCACCGCGCCCAGTCGAGCCCGATGATCGAAGAACTCCTCGCTCCGTGGATGGAGCAGCCCGGAATCCGGGTGCTCGATGTCGGCGCCGGTGACGGGTCACTCGTGCGTTGGATGTCCGCGCAGGGCGCCGACGTGGTCGGGGTCGAGTGTGGTGAGGCGATGCTGGCGGGCGTCGAGCACTCCGACCGGGCACGGTTCGTCGCCGGGGTGGGGGAGGCGCTCCCGATCGGGTCCAGCTCGTTCGATCTCGTGCTGTTCTCGTACTCCCTCCATCATGTTCCCGTCCCCCGGATCCCCGACGCTCTTCGGGAGGTCCGCCGGGTCCTCCGCACCGCCGGGGAACTGATCGTCGTCGAGCCGATCGCCGACGACCCTGACAACGTGGCCGTCTACCCCGCCATCGACGAGCGACCGGAGCAGTCCGCCGTGCAGGGGTTGCTGGCGCGGGCCGACGAGTTCGGATTCGGCATCGTCCGTCGTTCGGTCGAGGAGAGCGAGGGCGTCTACGAGAGCCTCGAGGCGTGGCTCGAGATGATCGTGGGGATCGATCCGACTCGAGCTCTGGCGGTCGAGGAACACCTCGACCGGCTGACGGCCCAGTTCCACGCGGCGGGCAGGCGGCGTCCCGATGGCTGGGTCTTCGCCCGCCGGAACAACGTCACGGTTCTGGTCGCCGTGTGAGGACGCGGGCCACGACGCCCGGCGGCGGTCTGTGTCGGGATACAGTCGGCCACTCGCACCGGTCCTCCAGGGGGAACAGTCATGAAGTTCGGAATCGGGTTCGCCAACGTGTTGGGATTCGGCACCGGCGAGGGGGCCAAGCTCCTCGGCCACGTCGCCGAAAAGGCGGGCTTCGAGTCGCTGTGGACCGTGGAACACATCGTGTATCCGGAGGGGTACGAGTCCGAGTACCCGTACGACCCGTCGGGGAAGATGCCGGGAACGAGCGAGAGCCCCATCCCGGATCCCCTCATGTGGCTGAGCGCCGTCGGCGCCAGTACGACGACCCTGCGGTTGGCGACCGGCATCTCGCTGCTGCCCGAGCGGCATCCGCTGATGTTCGCCAAGGAGGTGGCCACGCTCGACAACATGACCGGGGGCCGAGTCGAGTTGGGAGTCGGCATCGGATGGCTCAAAGAGGAGTTCGCCGCACTCGACGTGCCATGGGAACGCCGGGGGCCGCGTACCGAGGAGTACATGGAGGTGATGCGCGCGGTGTGGGCCGCGGACGACGTCACCTTCGAGGGCGAATTCGTGAGCTTCCAGAATCTCACGGCCAACCCGAAGCCCGCGAACCGTGCCGTGCCGATCCACATCGGTGGGCACAGCGAGGCCGCCGCCCGTCGGGCCGGACGCTGCGGCGACGGATTCTGGCCGGCCAAGGGGGATCTCCCGACGCTGTACGACATCTGCCGGCAGACCGCCGCCGACGAGGGGCGGGATCCGGAATCGATCGAGCTGACCGGACAGCATCCTGGCGTTTTCGGCGATGACCCTCAGGCCGCAATCGAGGAGTTGGCGAGCTGGGGCGCCGCACGGATGATCGTGCCGTCGATCATGTTCCTGCGTGACCCCGAGAACAGCATCCTCGAGTGGGGCAGCCGCGTCATCGGCTCGGCGGGTTGACCGAGCCGGTCGATCAGTCGTCGGTGCGCATGCGCGCTGCCCGGCGGCGGCGGTCGAGTAGGCCGACGACTCCCGCGGCGACGAGGACGAACACGATCATCGCGATGAGCGGCCCCGTGGCGGCCCACACGACGATGATCAGGAGCAGTCCCAGGATCAGCAACACGGGGAGCCAGAGCGCGCTCATCGGTTCTCGGGGTCCTGTGTTCGGCCGGCCATCGGTCGGACAGTAGCGCACCACTTCGCGGCACGGTGGAAGGCGTCGAGGACGTGCCGGCCGGAACGGTGGCGCGGGCCCCTCCCTTGACTTCGAGCGTGGTTGAGGTTCTACGGTCC
>CBFCWZ010000309.1:0-4239 GCA_965601935.1 uncultured Ilumatobacteraceae bacterium | reverse complement strand
CGCGATGCGCACGAAGCCGTAGGTGCCGAGCTTCAGCAGGATCGCGGCCAGGATCACCGAACCCTGCGTGGGTGCCTGCGTGTGGGCGTCGGGCAGCCAGGTGTGGAACGGGAACATCGGCACCTTCACGGCGAAGCCGAGGAACATGCCGGCGAAGATCCAGATCTGGACGTCGCGGTCGATGCCGGCACCGGCGTCGACGAGGTGGGCGAAGCTGAAGCTCTCGGCACCCGTCTGGAAGTAGAGCGCCAGGAAGGCGACCAGCATGAACGCCGATCCGAACATCGTGTACAGGAAGAACTTCAGCGAGGCGTACTTGCGGTCCTCGCCGCCCCACACGCCGATCATGAAGAACATCGGCAGGAGCACGACCTCGAAGAACACGAAGAACAGGATCAGGTCCTGGGCGATGAACGTGCCCGCCATACCGGTCTGGAGCACCAGCATCAGGATGTAGAACGCCTTCGGGTTGCCGGCGTCGGGCATGTTGTCCCAGGTGTAGATCATCACGAGGAACGTGACGGCCATCGACAGGACGTACAGCGGCAGGGCGATGCCGTCGAGGCCGACCTGGTACCGCGAGTCGAGCAGCGGGATCCACTCGGCGTCGACGAAGAACTGCAGCTTGTCGGCCTGGTCGTAGTCGAAGTTGAGGAGGGTCACGATGCCGATGGCCAGCGTGACGCCGGCGGTGACGATGCCGATCGACTTGTGGGTCGATTCCTCTTCACGTGGGATGAACATCATCACCAGCACGCCGACGAGCGGCAGGAAGGTGCCGACGCTCAGCAGCCAGTTCTGATCGGTGAGGGTTTCCATGGTGATACCGGTGATCTCTTCTCAGCTCACATTCACGAGGACGAGGACGATGGCGCCGACCGCGGCGGCGCCGAACAACAGGGCTCCGTACTGGTTGACCCGGCCCGACTGGACGGGTTGGAGGGCATGGCCGGTCTCGGAGGCGACGGTGCCCGAGGCGTTGACCGCCCCGTCGACGACACCCTGGTCGACGTACTTGTAGACCCACTCGCCGGCCTTGCGGGTGTCGCGTCCGGCGGTGTTGACGACGCCGTCGATGACCTTCTGGTTGACCCAGTTCATCGCCTTGGCGAACGGATGGGCGATGAAGCGGACGATGACGTCCTCGTACAACCAGTCGAGGTAGTACTTGTTCGCCAGGAACTCGTAGCCGCCGCGCAGGAACCGGTTGCGCTGGGTGAGACCGACGAGCTTCTCGTTGCGTCGGCCGTAGAAGGCGATGTTCCACGGGATCGCAATGGCGAACGCGGCTCCCACCACACCCAACGACAACATGATCTTGCCGATCGTGGGCTCGGCGTGGCTCACAGCGGGGAAGAAGCAGACCGTGCCCGCCTCGGGCGGGGTGAAGCCGCATCCTTCCTTGGCCCCTTCGCCTTCCTCTGCTCCCGGTTGCACCATCACGAGGCCGTGGCCCGGGCCGCTGGCGATGTAGTCCTCGGCGACGACCGCCTCGGGGCGGGGCTCGACGTACTTCTTGACCTGCTCCCAGTCGGACCCGAGCGGCGTGGCGTTCGTGAAGCCGGAGGTGAGCGCCAGGAAGGCGAGGATCACGATCGGCACGAGCAGCAGCGGACCCGACTCGTGGGGGCCGTGCCCGTGGTCGTCGTGCCCGTGGTCGTCGTGCCCGCCATTGTGGTCGGCGGCGACGACCGGAACACCGCCCTCGTCGGTGGCGTTGGCCGCCGCGCTGAGGGAGGCGCCGACGTGGACCTCCTCCATCTCGTGCTCTTCGGAGTGGGCGTCGTCGTCGTGGTACTCGCCCGCGGCGGCACCACGGGGCTCACCGAAGAAGGTGAGGTAGGTGGCCCGCGTCATGTACATCGCGGTGAGGGCGGCGCCGCCGAGGCCGACCCACATGAGGAAGGTGTACCCGTTGTGGCCGACGTTGTCGATGATCTCGTCCTTCGACCAGAAGCCGGCGAACGGGAAGACCCCGGTGAGGGCGAGGGTCGAGATGATCCAGGCCGTGAAGGTCACGGGCATCTTCTTGCGCAGTCCGCCCATGTCCTTCTTCATGTCGAAGGAGTGGTGCGAGCCGCTGTGGCTGATCGAGCCGGCGCAGAGGAACAGACAGCACTTGAAGAAGGCGTGGGTGATGATGTGGAACACCGCCGCCAGCCAGGCACCCGTACCGAGCCCCAGCATCATGTAGCCGAGCTGGGACACGGTCGAATACGCCAACACCTTCTTGATGTCGTCCTGCACGAATGCGAGCAGGGCGGCGATGATGATGGTGATGCCGCCGATGATGGCGACGAACGACAGGCCACCGCCGGAGATGTTCAGGCCCTCCCAGAACAACGGGTAGATCCGGGCCACCAGGAAGACGCCGGCCACGACCATGGTCGAGCTGTGCAGCAGCGACGACACGGGGGTGGGCCCGGCCATGGCGTCGGGCAACCACGTGTGGAGCGGGAACTGGCCCGACTTGCCGATGGCGGCGATGAACAACGCCACCGCACCCCACAACAGGAACAGCGAGGACGCCTCCCCCGACAGGGCCCACGCCTGGATCGCGGCGATGTCGAAACCGTGCGAGTCGAGGTTGTCCTGGGCCCAGGTGTGTGACCCGAAGAAGATGATTGCGGTACCGACGAGAAGCCCCACGTCGCCCACGCGCACGGTGAGGAAGGCCTTCATGGCTGCCCGAGCGTTGGCCTCCTCCTCCCACCAGTGCCCGATGAGCAGGAACGAGGTGAGGCCCATGATCTCCCAGCCCAGAATGAGCTGGACCATGTTCCCCGCCATGACCATGATCATCATCCCCGCGCTGAACAGGGTGATCGAGGCGAAGAAGTGCGTGTAGCGGCGGTCGTCGCGCACGTAGTCGAGGCTGAACACCTGCACGAGGAAGGAGATGAAGGCCACCAGCAGGAGCAGCGCGACCGAGAGCCCGTCGGCGAAGGATCCGACCCCGAATTCGACCCCACCGCTCTGCCACCAGGTCCACTCGGTGACGACCGGGTCGATGAACGGCTCGGCGTGCCCCTCGGTGGCGCGCGGGACCGACCGGCCGAACGTCTGCAGGAGGCCGATTGCTTCGCCGTGCTCTTCTTCGACCGAGTTGGTCCGCTGCATCCACTGGACCAGTGCGCCGATCGACAGCACGAGCGAGGCGAGCAGCGAGGCGAGCCCGAGTTCGGATCCCTTCATCGGCAGCCGCTTGCCGAAGCCGATGATGAGGGCGGACGCGATGATCGGGACGACCGCGATCAGCCAGAGGTTCTCGAGGAACCAACCGGAGGAGAGTTCGGAGGCGGCCAGCATCAGCCCTTCATCTCCGAGAGCTCATCGAGGCGGATCGAGCGACGGTTGCGGTAGATCATCAACACCATTGCGAGTCCGACACCGACCTCGGCAGCAGCGATCGCGATCACGTAGAGCGCGAACACATGACCGTCGATGTTGTCGTTCATGAGGGCGAACGCGATGAGGTTGAGGTTCACCGCGTTCAGGATCAGCTCGATCGACATCAACACCATGACGGCGTTGCGCCGGGCGATGACGCCGTACACACCGATGCAGAACAGCAGCGCGGCAGCAAGAGAAAGTTGGCGGCGAACACGGCGGGTCAGTCCTTCCTGGCCAGGACGATGGCGCCGATGGCGGCGGCGAGCAGGACGAAGGAGATCGCCAGGAACGGGATCAGATACGGCGAGAGCACCTGGTCGGCGATGCCCTCGGTCACGAACGGTGCGTCGCGCCCGATGATCACGCCATCGTCGTCGACACCCTCGAGATCCTTGACGTTGTCGAGAACCACCCAGGCGAGCAGGCCGAACAGGAGAACGGCGACCGGGATTCCGAGAGCCCAGCCCGGGTTGTTGAGCCCGGCTTCCTTGCCGATCTGGGCGCGCGTGAGCATGATGCCGAACAGGAACAGCACCATCACGGCGCCGAGGTAGACGAGCACCTGCGAGACCGCCACGAACTCGGCGGCGGCCAGGATGTACTGGGCGGCCACGCCGGCCAGCACGAGCACCAGCCAGAGCGCGGCGTGGACGACGTTCTTCGTGCTGACGACGCTGATGGCGCCGACGACCATGAACAGGGCGATGATGCCGAATGCCACGTTCTGGGCGACGCTCACGTTGTCGGCGGCGAGGATGACGGCGCTCACTTGCCTGCCCCCGCCTCGAGGGCCGGGGCCTCCGGCACGGTCTCCATCCACTCGCCGAGCTTCGACTTGTCGTGGAG
>CBFCWZ010000308.1:0-4244 GCA_965601935.1 uncultured Ilumatobacteraceae bacterium | reverse complement strand
GCCGACACCGAGCCGCCACCGGAGAGCCCCCTGCCGGAGGGCGTGATGTCGTACAGCGTGGCCACCGACCTGGGCATCGTGGACGACATCGACTGGGGTGCGCGCTGCGACCCCGAGACAGGGCTCATCGCCGTTCCCGACTTCTTCGCCCCCGAATGCTTCGCCCCCTTCGAAGGCGACAACGGCGGCGAGACCCATCGCGGCGTCGACGAGGACACGATCAACCTCGTGTACTGGACGTCACAGGACTCGGACCCGATCCTGGCCTTCATCACAGGCGCGGTACAGACCGACGACACCGCGGCCGACGAAGAAGACACCCTGCGCGGGATGTTCGAGTACTGGCAGACCTACTACGAGACCTACGGCCGCGAGGTGGAACTCACTGTCGTGATCGGCTCCGGCACCATCGCCGACGAGGCCGCAGCACGTGCCGACGCAGTGAAGATCGACGAGGAACTCGACCCGTTCATGGTGTTCGGTGGACCGACCCTCACGAACGCTTTCGCCGACGAATTGCTGGCCCGTGGCATCCCCTGCTTCAGCTGCGGCCCGTCGCAGGAGCCGGAGTACTACCAGGACGACCCCGGCATGCAGTTCACCGTCGGCAAGTCGGGCCGACAGCTCGACCAGATGGTGGCCGAGTACATCACGAAGCGACTCGCCGGCGATCCCGCGATCCACGCCGGCGACGAGGCGATGCACGGACAAGAGCGCGTGTTCGGCCGGATCTGGATCGAGTCGAGTCCTGCATCGGCACCGAACAACGAGCGATTCGAACAGCTCCTCGCCGACGACGGCGTGGAGGTCACCGAGTCGCAGAGCTACGTGCTCGACCCGGGAACCCTCCAGGAGTCGGCCTCCACAGTGATCGCGCGGATGAAGGAGGCAGGCGTCACCTCGATCATCTTCAACGGTGATCCGATCGCTCCACGCGACTTCACCCGCGAGGCCACGGCCCAGAACTACTTCCCCGAGTGGATCGTGACCGGTTCGGTGCTGGTCGACACCACGGCGTTCTCGCGCACCTACGATCAGGAGCAGTGGGCCAACGCGTTCGGCATCTCCAACCTCTCGGCGCGGGTCGACGAAGAGGTGGCCAGTTCGTACTCGCTCTACACGTGGTTCCATGGTGAGCCGCCGGCTGCCGACGACACGATCGGCCTCCTGACGCCGGGACCGTCGACGATCATGACGGTTCTCCAGGCAGTCGGCCCGAACCTCACTCAGGAGACGTTCGCCGAGGCTCTCTTCGACGCCGAGCCGACCATTCAGGCCCTGACCGCCGCCTCGTTGTCGTGGGGCACCGAAGGGATCTGGCCGGGAGAGATCCAGCCCGACCACCACGGAGTCGACGACATCTCCGAGGTGTGGTGGGATCCGACTGCCGTCGGGACCGACGAGATCCGCCGTGAGGGTGACGGCCTCTGGCGCTTCGTCGCTGGAGGCCAGCGCTATCGCCCAGGTGAGATTCCAGAGGGACCACCTGCCGCCTTCGTCGAAGAAGGCACGGTCACCATCTACGAAGAACGCCCACCCGGCGAAGCCCCACCCAAGGACTACGAACCGCTCCCCGCCCGCTAACGGTGTCAGACACCTGTTGCAGCTTCTGTTGCAGGTTCGGGCCAGAGGTGTCGGAACCCACAGTGAGGGGGTTCGGACACCCTGGGCTACTTCGGGCCGGCGTGGCGGACTTCTTCGACCTTCTGGAGGGCTTCGCGGAGGTCGTCGAGCCATTCGTCGAGGTTCTGGCCGACGAGGCGGACACACCACGCCAGCGCATCGGCGCGTGAGCGAGCGACGTTGGCGGCGACGAGGGTGTCGAGGACCTGCCGTTCCGGCTGACGTAGGCGCGTCATCGCCGGCGCGGCGAGGTGGGTGAACATCCGGCCCTCGCCGCCGACGACGACGCCCCAGGACACCTTCTTCTCGAAGCGGTGCTCCGCGTCGGAGGCAATCCGGATCCGGCGTTCGCGGGTGTCCTCCCGAAAGCCGGTGATCCGGCCGTCGAGCGCAGCCACCCGGTCGGCCTGCCCTGCGTCGTCACCCAACTCGGGCGCGGCGAGGCTCAACACGATGGTGATCTCCTCGCGGTCGATGGTGATCTGGGCCGGATCGAGCGACGTCCACTCCTCGGGGAGCCGCCCGGACAGCCATGCGGTGATGTCGGAATCGGTGGTCATAGTGAAAGATTACATCATTACAACGGAATGGAGTCGGCCCCCGGAGCGTTGAACTCGCCATGAGCGACATCAGTGAAGAACCCCTCAAGAGCTTCAACACACAGATCATCGAGGAGTTCCGGGCCAACGGCGGCAAGGTCGCCATGTTCGGCGACGTGCCGGTCGTGATCCTCCACACCATCGGGGCGAGGTCGGGTCAACTCCGCGAGACACCACTCGTCGCCCTCATCGACGACGACGGAATGTACGTGTTCGCCTCGGCCGCGGGAGCACCGAAGGACCCGGCCTGGTATCACAACCTCAAGGCCAACCCGGAGATCACGGTGGAGTACGGATCCGACTCCTTCACGGCCCGGCTCGAGGAGCTACCCGAGGACCAGGGTCAGGCGAAGATCCGCGCCCAGGGCGCGATCATGCCGCAGTTCCTCGAGTACATCGACTCCGCCGCACCACGGGTCATCCCTGCCTTCAAGATCAACCGGCTCTGAAACGTGCAGCGGTGTCGGACACCGTTGCAGGTCAGTCGAGGCGGCGGACAGGGAGACGGGATCGACGGATCGGCTCGCCGGGCAGTCCTCTGACCAGGGATGACGAAGATCCCGGACGACTCGCGAAACCCCAGGTCGGGCCCCCTCCCCGCGGCCTCTCAGTCGAGGCGGCGGAGTTGTTGCGCGGGCGTGAAGAGCTGACGGGAGAGGCCGAGGCTCATCACGGCGGTGGTGGTGGCGACGCTGCCGAGCACGAGGTACATCACCGACACCTGGACGAGCACGGCGTCGCTCGGGTCGGTGCCGGCAAGGATCAGGCCGACCATCGCACCCGGTAGGAACACGATCCCGACCGCCTTCGTCGTCTCGATCTGGGGAACCAATGCGTCGCGTAGCGCGCTCCGGAGGTGGGGCTGGAAGGCCTCGGTCGCAGTGAGACCCAGGGCGAGGCGGCCCTCGATGAGGGCGCGGCTCTCGACGGCGGTGGCGAAGATGCGGCGCGACACGAGGACGGTCGCCGCGAGCGAGTTGCCGATGACCATCCCGGCCAGTGGCACGATCGTGCGGCCGGACGGCTCGTACACCCCGAAGCCGAACAGCACACCGAGCGACACGGCGGCAGCGATCAGGAACGAGAGCAGCGCGAGCGGCAGCACCGACGGCACCTCTCCGGCCCGCCTCCAGGTGGTGTACGCCGCGAAGCCCACCATCGCCGCCACCCAGACCCACGACCAGATGAGTGGGTCGTCGTCGTCCACCACCAGGTGCAGGGCGAACCCGACGAGCAGGAGCTGCACGAGCGCACGCAACGCCGCCCAGACCAGACTGCGCTCCAGGCCGAGGCGTCTCCACAGCGAGAGCGCGACCGCGACGAGAATGAGGATCGACGACGCCGCGACGCCGGCCAGACCGATGTCGGCATTGCTCACGGAGTACCCACCAATTCCCGCACGAGCGGGTCGTCGCTGGCGTCGAGGTCGGCGAGGCGGCCGAACGCACGCACTTCTCCCTCCGTGAGGAGCAACACATGGTCGGCGAGGCGGCGCAGTTGCTCGGTGTCGTGGGTGACCCACACGATCGGGATACCGCTCGCGGCGACTTCCCGCCCGAGGTCCTCGATCGTGCGCCGGGCCGCACCGTCGAGCGCCGCGGTCGGCTCGTCGGCCAGCAGGAGCCGGGGCTCGGTGAGGAGCGCTCGAGCGATCGCCATCCGCTGGGCTTCCCCGCCGCTGAGATCCACCGCCTTCTGGCCCAGCACGTCCGCCGACAGGCCCACGTGCCGGAGCACGTGACCCGCCCGTTCCGGCGACAGGTCGCGGAGAGCCACGCGGAGGTTGTCGTCGACGGTCCCGGGGAACAGTGGGGGCCGCTGGAACACCATCGCCACCCGGCGACGCAGCTCGCTCGGATCCCATTCGGGGAGCGGCCGGTCCTCCAGGGAGATCGACCCGGAGAGTGGGTCGTCGAGCCGGTTGAGCAGGCGGAGCAGGGTCGACTTCCCGGAACCCGACGGCCCCGCCAGCGCCGTGATCCCCGCGCACGGGATCTCGACGGTGATGCTCCACAGGATCGG
>CBFCWZ010000307.1:0-4362 GCA_965601935.1 uncultured Ilumatobacteraceae bacterium | reverse complement strand
TCACTCGACCTGCTGTTGGAACACGCCAACGGACTGAAGTTCCACGAGTTCCGCCAGGTCGTCAAACGCTGGGAGATTCTCGCCGACCTCGACGGCGCCCACAAAGACCGCGGTCACAACATCGAGGCCCGCCGAGCAGCCGTCGTCGCCGGGGCCAACGGTGTCGACATCTCCGCCACCGGCGGAACAGCACTGGACGCCACCGAGATGGCCGCGATCTTCAACAACTTCGTCGACGCCGAGTTCAACGCCGACCTCGAAGAACTGACGACACGCCTCGGACCCGACGCCCCCTCTTCCGAACTGGCCCGCACCGACACCCAACGCCGCTACGACGCCCTGGTCACACTGTTCCGCACCGCCAACAACTCCCCCCTCGACAACACACCCGCACCCGTCGAGATCAACGTGATCGTCGACCAACACACCTACGAAACCGCGCTCGCCCACCACCACCTCGCCGACGAACCCACCGACCTCCTCCCACCCGGCCCGGTCAACGCCCGCTGCCACACCGACCGCGGCACCCCCCTCCTGCCCGACGACACCGTCCTCGCCACCTTCGGCGGCTGGATCCGCCGGATCGTCGTCAACTCCCAGGACGTCGTCATCAACCGCGGCCGCCGCACCCGCGGCTTCACCGGCGACGCCGCCACCGCCGCCCGCCTCCTCGCCACCACCTGCGAGATCCCCGGCTGCACCATCGCCGAACACCGGTCCCAACTCGACCACCTCACCGAATGGCACCAACACGGCGAAACCAACCAGGACAACGCCGGCATCACCTGCGGACCCCACAACCGCCACAAACACCGACAACGATGGCAAGCCCGCCGCGACCACAACGGCCGACTACGCATCCAACGCGCCGACGGCACCTGGATCCTCCCCGTCGGAGTCGACCCACCCACCGACACCGACTTCCTCACCGACCAGCAGACCGCCGACCTCGTCCGGCAGCGGTTGCTCAACTCCTGAAGAGCAACTCTCCGTCGACCTCCCCGATCTGCACGAAGCCGGCCGTTCCGGCCACCGCGAGCGACGGCGCGTTGTCGGGATGGATCAGCAGCGTCGGCCGGAGCGGAGCGTCGAGGGCAGCGAGGTAGAAGCGGAGCAACCGAAGCGCCCGGGTGGCATACCCCTTACCCCGGTGCTCGGGGAAGACGCTGTACCCGAGGTTCGCCTCGTCGTCGTCGTCGAGCCAGTGCCGGTCGTCCTGGTCGTAGTCGACCCACCCCACGAGCACACCGTCGACCCAGATGCAGGCAAACGGTGCCGGCTCCGGTGACGCGTCGGCGAGGAATCGATCGAACTCCTCGTCGCGCCCGGCGATCAGCACATCCCGGTCGGCAGCCTCGAACGGCCGAAGCGTCAGGTTCCCCTCGGTGAGCGACTCGAACATCTGCCCGACCGTAGACAGCGAACCCAGATCCGGCGCGGTGCGTTGTTCAGGCGATCTCGACGACGGCCTTGCCGCGGATGCGGCCTGCGCCGACCTCTGCAATGGCGTCGGGCACCTCGTCGAGGGTGTACGTGCGGTCGATCCGGACGGCGATCTCGCCCGCCAGACACAGGTCGGCGAGCGGACCGAAGTGGTCGGGGCCCTCCTTCACCGCCAGCAGACCCATGCGACGACCGGTGAGCCGGGCGGCGATCGCGCCGAGCGTCATCACTCGCAACAGTCGGTGGAGCGGACCGCCGACATAGAGGTAGCGCCCACCAGGGTTGAGCGAGCGGCGCAGCCCCAGCACGGAGCCGTGGGCGACGAGGTCGAGGATGATGTCGTAGGTCTCGTGCCCGCGGGTGAAGTCGTCGACGCGGTAGTCGATCACCTCGTCGGCCCCGAGCGACCTCATGAAGTCGAGCTTGCCCTCGTTGTCGACAGCGGTCACATGGGCCCCGGCCCGCTTGGCGAGTTGGATGGCGAACATCCCCGTGCCGCCGCCACCGCCGTTGACCAGGAAACGCACGCCCGGACCTGCCGCCACAGTTCCCTGCAGCGCGATCGCACCGGCCTGCGGGATCGTGGACGCCTCGGCGAAGGTGAGCCCGTCGGGCTTCAGCGCAAGAGCCGTCTCGGGGGCGATGGCGTATTCGGCGAAGCCGCCCTTGAGGTCGAGGTTGTCGCCGTACACCTCGTCGCCCGTCCGGAAGCGGTCGACGCCGTCACCGACCGCTTCGACGACTCCCGCGATGTCCGACCCGAGGATCGGACGGGCCGGCGAGCGCAGGCCACCGATGCGGGCGTAGGCGGGCGACCCGCAGAGCCCCTCCCAATCGGTCAGGTTGAGTGAGGTCGCGACGACCCGAATCAGGACCTGCCCCGGACCGGGAGTCGGGACAGGAACCTCCTCGACTCGCAACACATCCGGTGCCCCGTACTCCCCGTAGACGACTGCTCTCATCGGTACCCGTCTAGCACCGCTGCGCCGACCGCAACAGGACATTGCCACGCGACGACGCCCGCACCCCCAGGGAAAGGGTGCGGGCGTCGGTGTGCCGACAGCGGGGGGTCTGTCAGGCGTTCGCGTGGACGAGTTCGGTCCAGGCGGTGTACCCGCCCATGATGTCCGAGACGTCCTCGAAGCCCTTCTGTCGGAGCACGCTCGCAGCGACCGAGGAGCGGTACCCGCCGGCGCAGTACACGACGGTCGGAGCCGTGGGATCGAGCTCTTCGATGCGATTGGGCATCTGGCCGACCGGCAGGTCGACGGCACCGGGGATCACTCCGAGGGCGATCTCACCGGGGTTGCGGATGTCGACCAGCTGGAGACCGTCGATGTCACCCTTGCGCGCCTCGAACTCAGCAGCCGTCATGCGGGAGGCACGACGCACACGGTCCGGATTCTCTGCCATGACCTGAAGGGGATGCTCGAGGTAGCCGACGACCCGATCGAAGCCGATACGGGCGAGGCGGTTCTTGCCCTCCAACTCGAAGCCCGGGGCGACCACGAGCACGATGTCAGCGTCGCTCGGGACGACAGAACCGGCGAACTCGGCGTAGCGGCCCTCCAGGCCCACGTTGATCGAGCCTGCGAGGTGGCCGTGAGCGAACTCCTCGGGGTCGCGGCCGTCGATGATCATGGCGCCGCCGGCGGCCAGCTCATCGAACTCGGCGAGGTCGAGCGCCTCGGGCAGCGCCGTCTCGTCGAGCAGCTCGCGATCCTTCCGGTTGAGGATGGCGTCGTAGACGAAGTACTCGGGAGCAGGGGGCTGACCCTCGGTCACGAGGTCGATGAAGCTCTCCTTGGTCGGAGCGAGGAGGGCGTAGTTGGTCTCCTTCTGCTCGCCCATGGTGGACCACGTCTCGGTCGACAGGTTCTTGCCACAGGCCGAGCCGGCGCCGTGGGCCGGGTACACCTTGGTGGCGTCGGGCAACGGCATCAGCTTGTCGTGGAGGCTGTCGTAGAGCTTGTCGGCCAGCTCGTCACGGGTGAACCCGATCGATGCGAGCAGGTCGGGGCGCCCGACGTCGCCGATGAAGAGGGTGTCGCCGGTGAGCACCGAGTGGGGCACCTCGTCGCCTGCGTTCTCGTACACGACGATGCTGATCGACTCGGGCGTGTGACCCGGAGTGTGGAGGATCTCGAGCTCGACGTCACCGAGGCTGATGCGCTCGCCGTCGTCCAGCTTGCGGGTCGGGAACTCGGGAGAGGCGACCGACGAGAAGCCGATCTCGGCGCCCGTGGCCTCGGCCAGCTCCAAGTGGCCGGAGAGGAAGTCGGCGTGGAAGTGGGTCTCGAGCACGAGCTCGATCTTCATCCCGGCTTCCTCCGCGTCCTTCACGTACTCGGCGATGTCGCGCTGCGGGTCGACGACCACGGCCTTGCCGCTGGTCTCGTCGCCGATCAGGTACGAGGCGTGCGACAGGCAGTCGAGGTAGTACTGGGTGAACTTCATTGGTCTTGTGTCCTTTGTCCGATCTGTTTTCTCTAGTTCTCACTTATGTCCGTACTTTATACCCCAGGGGGTACTAATGCAACACCCCGGGGGGTATGTGTTCAGCCCGAATAGCGCATCATCCCGCCGGTCAGGTTCACGACCTTCGTGAAGCCGTGACCCGACAGGTACTCCGCCACCTGACCACTGCGGTTGCCGCTCCGGCAGACCAGCACGACGGGGCGGGCGGAGTCGAGCTCGTTGACCCGCTCGACGAATTTGCTCATCGGGATGTTCACTGCGCCCGGAAGCATTCCGGCCGCCACTTCGGCGGGCTCTCGCACATCGACCAGCTGGCCGTTCTCACCGAGAGCGCTGGTGTACTCGTTGACGTCGACTTCGGTGTGCGCCATGTCAGGCGGCCTCCTTCTTCATGTCCTCGAGGACCCCTTCGATATCACAGCCGTCGGCCTGGTTGTAGGG
>CBFCWZ010000306.1:0-4373 GCA_965601935.1 uncultured Ilumatobacteraceae bacterium | reverse complement strand
GGAGAGCGGAGGGACGGGGGCACGCCGAGAGGCCTGCGAGGAGGAACCGTTGTCAGCCCGCGGCGGTGAGGCAACGTTGCCGGTCGAGGGGCTGTCCGGCCCGGCCGAACAGATCGGCGGCGGAGGTGAACATCTCCGCCGCGTCCGCATCCTCGCCGAGAGCCAGCGCGAGGTGTGCCTTGGCCTCGAGCACCGCTCCCTGCCAGGCCGTTCCCTCCCAGCCCATCGCCGACGCCTCCCCCTCTTTGAGGAACCGCTCGGCACCGTCGATGTCGCCGACCCGGGCACACGCGATGGCGGACGGCAGCGCCACCATCACCGTGCACAGCATGCACTGGTCGGACGGGCCGATCGCCTCCTCGGCCCTGTCGACCATCCCCCGGGCCGCTTCTGGATCCTCGGTGGCGAGGATCATGCTGCCGTAGATCCGTTGGATCAGGTGCTGGGAGATCGCCGACCAGCGGGCCAACGGGATCGCCAGCTCGAGCAGGCGGAGGGCTTCGTCGTTCTCGCCCAACTGCATGTGCACCTCGGCCAACCGCTGCAGCGACATCGCCTCGCCGGCGTAGGCGCCGATCTCGCGGTGGAGGTCCGCTGCTGAGTCGAGTGCGTCGCGCGCTCTCCCGAGGTCGCCCATCAGCAGGTGCACTTCACCGGCCACCGTGTCGGCGAAGGCAACGGCCCTGGGGTTGTCGATCTTCTCGCCGGCCTCGCGCAGCGTTGCCGCGAACTCGATCACTTCGCTGTAGTCCGTACGACCGTACAGAAGGTATTCGGTCACTCAAAGGTGACTGTCGAACACCGTCGCCGCCAGCTCTGTGGCGTCGGCGGTGTCGGTCAGCTCGCGTTTGACCCGATCGAACCACTCGCCCTTGTTGTGGGCCACGAGACCTTGGAGGGTGAGCACGTCGAGCATCTGTGCGGAGGCATCGTCGTCGAAGACGAACTTGCGCGCGTCCTCGGCGGCGGCGTCGGCGCTGTCGATGTCGCCCGTGAGATAGGCGAGCATCCCCTTGGCGAAGAGGATCGGCCCGTCGTAGGGCCCTCCGTCGGGCTCCAGCCCCTCGAGCACGTCGGCGGCGGCGTCGAAGTCGCCGGTCATCATCGCGGCACGACCCATCTTCGCTCGGAGCAGCCGGCGCTCTGGCCCCTTGGTCTCGGCCAGCGCACGGCGATACGCGGGCGTGGCGGTCTGGTCGCCCATCCCGGCCAGGAGGTCGGCCCGCAGGGCGAGCAGGTCGAGACGTTCGGGCCCCTCGGCTGCATCGATGACCGCGTCGACCAGCACGAGCGCGTCGCGCAGGGCGCCCACCGACGATGCGGCCCGGGCACCGGCAAGCGCCCACGGCACGGCGCTGCGCATCTCGGAGGCTTCGAGCAGGTGGTGGGCGATCCGGGCCGGTGGAGCCTCCATCGACTCGAATCGCCGTGCTGCGTCGCGGTGAACCAGGCGCCTGCGGTGCGGCGGCAGACTCTCCAGCAGGCCGCGCCGCACGAGACCGTGGCGGAATCGGTAGCCACCGGCCGTGAGCTCGAGTGCATCGGACTGGAGCGCCTCGTCGAGCAGATCGAACGCTTCGCCCTCGTCACGGCCCGACAGCGCCACCCATTCGTCGGTGTCGAAACGAGTGCCGATCACGGCAACCCGGGTGAGGGCCTCCCGCACCGGTTCGGAGAGATGGGCGAGCGACCCGGTGGCGATCGTGGTGCGCTGGTGGCCGTGGTCCTCGAGCTGGCCGTCGTGGAGCGAGCGGGCGAGTTCCTCCAGGTAGAACGGGCTGCCGCCGGAGAGTTCCAGGATCTCGCCGAGCACGGCGTCGGTCGGACGCTCGCCGGCACGAGCCGCGATGAGGTCGGCGGCGTGGGCCTCCGAGAGCGGACCCACGCGAACCTCGCGCGCTCCTTGGCGACCGACGAGGCCGCGCAGGGTGGACATCGCTTCCTCGTCGGCGCCGGTTCGCACCGTGCCGACGAGCACGAGGCGCTCCCGACCCGCTCGGCGGGCGACATAGCGGAGCAGCCCGATGCTGGCGATGTCGGCGGCGTGCAGGTCGTCGACGAACAGCACCAGTCCGCGGCTCGACGTGGCCGAACGGACGACCTCGTCGACGGCCACGTACAGGCGCTGATGGCCGTCGTCGTCGGACCCGATCTCGTGTGGTGAGACGGGCGCTCCCTGGACGCGCAGGAGTTCGTCGCGATGGGGTTCGGGCAGGTCGGAAGCGAGGTCGGGTGACCGCCGCATCAGGTCGCCGAGCGCCTCGAGGACCGGTGCATACGGCCACGGGCCGTCGACCGACGTGGCGATGGCCCGGCCGGTGAGGAACCCCCGCCGTTCGGCGCGACACATCAGCCACTCGGCGAGCGTCGACTTCCCGATTCCCGACGGCCCGGTCAGGAGCAACAGGGAGCCCTGGCCCCGCAACGCGTCCTCGAGCGCCTGGCTCATCACGTCGCACTCACGCTCGCGGCCGATCAGATGGATCTCGTCGGCGAGCGCGTCGCCGACATCAGGCACACTTCTGGCCAGCAGCGCTTCGCGCAGGGCGACCGCCTCGTCCCCGGGGGCCATCCCGAGTTCTTCGTGCAGCGCCCGCTCGAGACGCTCGAATTGACGCAGGGCGGCCATCCGTTGCCCGTCGGCGGCGAACCGGCGCATCAATGCAACGTGGGCCTCCTCGTCGGCCGGGTCGGCCTCGACCACTTCCTCCCAGCGCTGGTTCGTGCGGAGCAGGTCGAGGTAGCGGTTCCGGATCCGGTCACGCGGGATCGAGGCCCATTCCTCGTACGGATCGTTCGGGAGGAGGTCGCCCCGGTAGAGGTCGATGACGGCGTCGACGTCGCCACCATCGGAGAGCCGCTCGAACTCGTCGACGTCGACGACGTATTCACGCTCCGGCCAGAGCATCACCCGGTCGTTGCGCAGAACCACCGCCTCACGGTCACCCACCGCGGAACGGGCATGGCTGGCAGCCTTGTGCAGACGGGGCGCGGCCGCGTCGAGGGTGGCGTCGGGCCAGAGCGCGTCGATCACCTGCTCGCGGTGCATCCGGCCACCGTTCAACGCGAGGAGCTTCACCAGGGACGCGCCGTGCCGACGCTGAAACGCCGACTCGTCGACGATCACATCGTCGTGGCGAACCTCAAAACCCCCGAGGAGCCGGACCCCCGTCCGTACTTCCATGCGGTCAACGGTACCGCGCCGCGCAAGGACCTGCCCAGGCGCGGGCCGGTCAGACCGGGTACGTGACGCCGGTGAGCTCCTCGGACATCTTCCAGAGGCGGGCGGCGTCGTCCATGTTCCGAGCGGCGTTCGTCATGCCGACCTTGACCGGCCCGCCACGGAACTCCTGGAAGCCATCAGGGCCGAAGTAGTCGCCACCCGCTGCGTCGGGGTCGGTCGCCGCCCGGAGCGTTGGTAGTGCCCCTCCCTCCGGTGGCTGGGTGATCAACAGGTTCGTCACCGGGGCCGTCCACCGAAACGCGCGGTCGACCCAACCGCCGAACATGCCGTGGGCGAGGTTGGTCGTCGAGATCCCGGGATGTGCGGCGGTCACGATGGTGGCCTCACCCGCCGTGTCGAGACGGCGCTGCAACTCGTTCATGTAGAGGAGGTTCGCCAGCTTGCTCTGGAAGTAGGCGCCGGACCGGTTGTAGCTCTGCTCGCCCTGGAGGTCGTCGAAGTTCATCCGGCCGCTGCGGTGGCCCATGCTGCTGATCACGACGAGTCTCGAGCCGTCCGTGGCGAGGAGCATCGGCAGCAGCCGGCCGGCGAACGCGTAGTGGCCGAGATGGTTCACCCCGAACTGCATCTCGAACCCCTGCACCGTCTCCGTTCGCGGGA
The DNA here is from genome assembly GCA_965601935.1 of uncultured Ilumatobacteraceae bacterium. Lineage (GTDB taxonomy): Bacteria > Actinomycetota > Acidimicrobiia > Acidimicrobiales > Ilumatobacteraceae > CBFCWZ01. Next base: position 529 of record CBFCWZ010000306.1, on the reverse strand, counting down.
GCGCCATCACGCCGGCGTTGTTGACGAGGACGTCGAGCCGGTCGTGTCCGGCTGCGAATCGCTCTGCCGCCGCGGCGACCGAGTCGAGGTCGGCAAGGTCCATCTCCAGGACATCGACCGAACCGCTCGGATCGGCCGCCTCGATCTCGGCGACTGCATCGTCGGCCTTGGCCCGGTTGCGGCAGCCCAAGACCACGTCGGCACCGCGTTCGGCCAGCTCTTTCGCCGCGGCGAACCCGATCCCGCTGTTCGCCCCCGTGATCAACACGGTTCGGCCGCTCTGGTCGCCGATGTCGTCGACCGTCCACTTTCCCATGGCACACCTCCTCTGATGACCGTACCGCGCCCGATCACCGGAAGATCTCGCGAGCACCGAGGCTCCGAGGCTCCGAGGCTCCGAGGCTCCGAGGCTCCGAGGCTCCGAGACACCGAGGCTCCGAGGCTCCGAGGCTCCAAGGCTCCGAGACTCCGAGACTCCGAGGGACTGCTCGCGGAATCGGGCGTAGCGTGACGGGATGCCAGGAGATGC
>CBFCWZ010000305.1:0-4418 GCA_965601935.1 uncultured Ilumatobacteraceae bacterium | reverse complement strand
CGATTGCACCGACGCGACCGCCCGGAGCGAGGGAGCGCGTCTGGGAACGCAGCGACGACTCAGGATCGGGGAAGAACATCAACCCGAGGCTCGACACCACCGAGTCGAAGCGCTGTTCGTCGAACTCGAACACCTCCCCATCCATCTCGCGCACGTCGACCTGCGACCATCCGGCGCGGTCGGCGTTCGCGCCGGCGAGCGCCACCATCCCGGGCGACAGGTCAGTCGCCAAGACGCGCCCATCGGCTCCGACCCGCTCGGCCAGCAGTTGCGTGAACGCGCCGCTCCCACAGGCGAGTTCGAGCACCGAGCTCCCTTCTTCGATGCCCATCGCATCCATCATGTGTTCAGCTGACGGTCGGATCATCGACTGGATCGTCGCTCCCCATGCGTCATAACCCGCTCCGGAGGCATCCCACTGTTCACGTGTGGTCCGCTTGTAGACAGACGGGTCGAACGAGGCGTCGGCCATGCCGCGACGCTAGTGCACGAGATGCCGGCCAGCCAGGGTGCCGCCCGACAGCCGGCGCACCCGTGGCGGCCCATCGCGTGCGTTGGCCCGCACGTAATCCCGGTCACCGCGACGGCTGAACGAGGCGGGTGGCGGACGGGATCGTCGGGTGCCCGACCTGGGCCGATGTCGGGCGCCTGGGGCGAGGGTCCGGCCTCTCATATCGGTCAGGTCCCCCTCGACAGGGAGGGAGGTCCCGGACCGGGGTCGGTGAGATCGACACGACCATCCCACGGCCGCGATCCGGGTGGTCCTCGGTCGCTTGCCGAGGTGGTTCTACGATGCGGGTGTGAGCGACACGCCGTCTTCGAGTTCCGGTGGGCCCGCAATCGTGTTGGTGTCGGAGGAGCACTGCGAGCGTCTGCGGGACGAATTCTGGCGGTACTCGCGCGAGTACGACCTGCGAACTGCTCGGTCATCCGCCGATGCGGTGGCCGTGGCGACGGAGGTGCTGGAGGCCGGAGAGACGGTTGCGTTGTTCGTGTCCGACTGCGTGCTGCCCGACGCCGACATCCGGGAGGCGTCGCGTCGGTGGGGAGAACTGGTGCCGACTGCTCGCCGTGCGGTGGTGCCGCCCATGGAACGGTTCCTCGAGTTCGGGTCCGTCATGCGCCCGGAGATGTCGAAGGGGACGTTCGACAGCTACCTGTTGATGCCGCAAGGTCGGCGCGACGAGGAGTTCCACAACGCGATCACCGACCTCCTTGCCGATTGGAGTTCGACCGCCGCCGACCCGGAGGTCGTCGGGGGCTGGATCATCGCTGAAGAGTCGGATGCCCTCGTTCGGGACCTGCAGGACTTCATGGACCGGATGGGGTTGTCGAGTCAGGTCTGCGCTCCCGAGACCGCTACGGGCCGGGCCGCGCTCGCAGCGGTTCCCGGCGCGCAGCTTCCGGTGGTCTGGTTGGCGCATCGCGATCCGGTGGCCGTGACGTCGGTGCGGGAGCTGGCCGCTGCCACCTACGAAGTGTGGACCGAGTCGTCGTTCGAGGGAGTAGCGGATCTCGCCATCGTCGGTGCCGGGCCGGCCGGTCTGGCTGCAGCGGTCTACGGGTCCTCCGAAGGGTTGTCCACGGTGGTGCTCGAGGCGGGAGCAATCGGCGGGCAGGCCGCCACCAGCTCCATGATCCGCAACTACCTCGGCTTCTTCCAGGGGATCTCCGGTAAGCGGTTGGGCCTGCGCGCGCGGTTCCAGGCCCAACGCTTCGGAACGAGGTTCCTCGTGGGCTGGGAGGCGCAGGACCTCGTGCCGGGCGATGGGCAGCCGCACGTCCTGTCGACGAGCGGCGGGGAGGTGCGCGCCCGGTCGGTGGTGATCGCCACGGGGGTCCGCTACCGCAAGCTCGGGGTGCCTGCGGTCGAGGAGAGGCTCGGGCGTGGCGTGTACTACGGCGCAGCGCTGACGGCCGCCCGCGAACTCGAGGGTTCGGATGTCTTCATCGTCGGCGGCGGCAACTCGGCAGGGCAAGCGGCCCTGCACCTCGCCCGGTTCGCCAGGTCGGTGACCATCGTCATCCGCCGCCCCAGCCTGACCGAGACCATGTCGCAGTACTTGATCAGCGAGATCACCAACTCTCCGGTGATCCACGTCGAGGGGTCGACTCGCGTCGTCGATGCGGGCGGTGAGACCCGGCTGGAGTCGATCACCACCGAGGACCTGGACAGCGGACGGCAGCAGACGAGACCGGCCACCGGGTTGTTCCTGCTCCTGGGAGCGACGCCGCACATCGACTGGCTCCCCGGGCAGGTCGCCGTCGACGACCACGGCTTCGTCCTCACCGGCCGCGACATTCCGGTCGACCAGTGGGACGACGCCGTTCCGCCCCCCAACCTGGCGACGACCGTCCCCGGGGTCTTCGCCGTCGGAGACGTGCGGTCGGGATCGATGAAGCGGGTCGCCGCGGCCTCGGGTGAGGGTTCGTCCGTCGTTCCGTTCGTGCACTCGTGGCTGGCAGTCCGGCCCCGTCCCTCCTGACGTCGAACGGATCGACATCGGATCGCTCGGTCGACGGCGCCGGCTGCCGAGATCATCATCGGAGCGAACCGTGACGAAGGCGTGGATGGCTCCCTCGTACTCGGACAGCTCGGCAGGGACGCCTGCGGCGACGAGCTTCTCGACGTCAGCGATGGCATCGGTCCGTGGGGGCAGCGGTTCCGTGGAAGTGACACTGCGGGATCGAGGGAACGGAGAACCTACGACGTGTGCTGTCGGCCGGATCGGAGCGCCCCAGCGGCACCTCCGCCGATCATGCCAGAAGGAACGATGAGCAGCCACAGTCCCGGTAGCACCCCATTCGCTGCCATCACACCGCCCACGAACAGGCCGAACACCAGCCCGGCCCCGACACCGACGATGACAGGGCCCGAGCACTCGCGACCGGCGCCGAGAACAGTCCCGATGAAGATGCCGATGACCATCAGCGGTACGCCGAGAAACCCGATCTGGGATTGATCGGCGGTGATCAGGTCGAGCGTGGCCAGAAGGGTCGGAACCGCAATCAGGAACAGTCCCGGGAGCCCTCCGAGAACACCTCCCGTCACGACCCGGCCCAGAACCGTGTGGGAGTGGAAGCCAGTCTGGTGGTGCAGCGTTCTGTGGCGCAACGGTCTCACCTCCGTTTCCAGCCTCAGGATCGCATCCATGCGACGACGACGGAAGAGGCGAATGGCATCACTCGACCCCGACCCGATCTGTTGCCTGGTTGAGCGAGAAGGACGACCACGTCACCTTCGACGGCGACGGCACCTACGACGTGGGCACCTACGACGTGGGCACCGGGGTCGGTTCGGCAGATCTGGGTCGGGACTTGGTCCGTCGAAGCGGATGTGCCGGCGACGGTGGCCGACGAGAACTCCCGCTACTGCGCAGACTCGTCGGTGTCTGCGAGGCGGGCAAGAACCGGGCAAGGTCGCTCACTCATCGTGAACGCGAGCCGCTCCACGAAACCTCACGTTCCGGACCGAATCGGAGCGAGGCGGCGGACCGGAGCAACTTGCCATTCACCACGTCAACGAAGGATCACCATCATGAGACGCCTTGCTACAGCATTCGCACTGTCCACCGCACTCTTGGGCGTTGGGGCTCCGACGGCATCCGCAGATGCACCGACCGTCGTCGAGTTCGACGAACACTTCCCCGACGTCAACTCCTGCACCGGGTCGCTCGACATGTTCCACATCCACAACGTGGGTCATGATCACGGTGGCCACCCCAACGGTTTCGTGAGCGTTGTACAGCGGACGGGGTACACGGCCTCCGGATTCGAAGTCGTCAACGGGCGGGCGGCGTTCGTCGTCAACGACAACGGGCTCAAGTTGTCGATTTCTGACCAGTGGATCCAACCCGAGACCGGCCAACGGCTGCACGCCACGTACATCTTGAAACTGGATTCGGACTTCAACGTGGTCGTCGAGAACTTCTCGTCGCGCTGCCTCGGGGCCGGCTGAGACCGTCCCGGCCATCGCCGCGGAGGCGCGCTCGGATCGTGCTGCCGGCCGCACGAGACCAGCGATCAGGCGGTACGGGATCGAGATCACCGTGGCGGACGGGTTCGCCAGCGAGAACGTCGACCGGCGCGACCGCGTCTTCGGCACCCACACCCGGATCTTCGGCGCTCGCCTCAGCCTGGCGTCGGCGTCGTCAGCGCGGCGGCAACGGCCGGCCACAGTTCACCGAAGCTCTGGGGCGCTCGGCACGCTGGTCCCTCGACGTCGTGCTCGGCGAGCTTGGCGGAGAGCTGCGCTCGCAGCTCAGCGTCAGCCTGAGCTGCGTCGCCGTGCAACGCGGGCGCTTGCGGGCTGGCGTTGGCGGAGTCGAGCACGAGAAGGGCGAGGTCCGGTTGACCGGATGCGGCGAGGAGTGTCGCGGCGTGCCGGATGGTCATCCATCCCTGCGGGATGAGGCCTG
>CBFCWZ010000304.1:0-4421 GCA_965601935.1 uncultured Ilumatobacteraceae bacterium | reverse complement strand
GTCTACGCCGGCGCCATCGTGGTGATGTTCCTGTTCGTCATCATGCTGCTCGGTGTCGACCGGGCGATGGACCTGTCGGCGGGCAGCGTCAAGGTCCAGAAACCGCTCGCTGCCGTGATGGGCGTGGGCCTCATCGCCCTGCTCACGGCGACGTTCATCAAGGCCGACGACGCCCTCCAGCTCAACCAGGGCGCGGGGATCGACGTCGCCGCCGAGACGGGAGACCACGACTCCAACATCCGTCAGCTGGCCGACAACCTCTTCGGCGACCATGTCTTCGCCTTCCAGCTCACGTCGGTGCTGCTGATCGTGGCGGTGGTCGGAACCGTGGTCATGACCCGCAAGTGGCCCAAGGCCGACAACGAGACCGAGGAGGGTTCGGCATGATCGCCGCCATCGAACCCACCTGGTACCTGATCCTCGCCTCACTCGTGTTCACGATCGGCGCCGTCGGGCTGTTGACCCGGCGCAACCCGCTCATCATGTTCATGTGCATCGAGCTGATGCTCAATGCCGTCAACCTCACCTTCGTGGCGCTGGCCACGAGGCTGGGCGACATCAACGGCCAGACCGTCGTGTTCTTCGTTCTCGTCGTGGCGGCCGCCGAAGTCGTGGTCGGCCTCGGCATCATCGTGTCGATCCTCCGCCGGCGTCCGGGTGCGACTGCCGACGACCTCGCGGAGTTGAAGGGCTGACCATGACCGACCTCGTGTGGCTGATCCCCCTCTTCCCCCTGCTGGGGTTCACGACGATCCTCCTCTTCGGGCGGCGTCTCGGCGAACCCATCGCCGGGTACCTGGCCACGGCGGCGGTGTTCGCCTCGTTCGCCGCCACCGCGGCGATCTATGTCGACATGCTCGGCAAGGATGCCCACGACCGGGCCGAGACGGTCACGTTGTGGAGCTGGGTCCCGGTCGGTGAACTCCAGATCGACCTGGCGTTCCTGGCCGACGAACTGTCGATCCTGATGTGTCTGTTCGTCACGGGCATCGCCGGCCTGATCCACCTGTTCGCCGTCGGCTACATGCACGGCGACCCGAAGTTCTCGAAGTTCTTCCTGTACCTGAACCTGTTCGTCCTCTCGATGACGATCCTGGTGTTGGGCGAGAACCTGCTCGTGACCTTCCTCGGATGGGAGGGCGTGGGTACCTGTTCGTACCTGCTGATCTCCTTCTGGCACAGCCGCGAGTCGGCGGCCACGGCGGGCAAGAAGGCCTTCGTCACCAACCGTGTGGGCGACTGGGGCGTGATGATGGCGATGTTCCTCGCTTTCTCCGCCGTCGGCTCGCTCTCGTACACGGTGCTCAACGACAGCGCCGAGGCCGGCGGGCTCACGCAGGGCACCGCCTCGGCCATCGGCATCTTCCTGCTGATCGGTGCAGCGGGCAAGAGTGCCCAGCTCCCGCTCTATCTCTGGCTGCCCGACGCCATGGAGGGCCCGACCCCGGTGTCGGCGCTCATCCACGCGGCCACGATGGTCACCTCGGGTGTGTTCCTGCTCACCCGCATCAACCCTGTCCTCACCGTCGGGTTCGACTGGGTGCCGACCACCATCGCCTGGGTCGGCGCCATCACCGCCATCTTCGCCGCAACGATCGCCGTCGCCCAGAACGACATCAAGAAGGTGCTGGCGTACTCCACCGTGTCCCAGATCGGCTACATGGTCCTCGCCGTCGGCACCGGCGCCTACGTGGCTGCGATCTTCCACATGGTCACCCACGCTGCGTTCAAGGCGCTGCTGTTCCTCGGCGCCGGGTCGGTGATCCACGGAATGAACGACGAGCAGGACATGCGCAAGATGGGTGCCCTGCGGAAGTTCATGCCCATCACCGCCGGCACGTTCATCGTGGGCTGGCTGGCGATCATCGGCATCCCACCGTTCTCGGGCTTCTGGTCGAAGGACGAGATCCTGCTCTACGCCCTCGGCGACAGCGCCGCGCTGTACGTCATCGGTGTGGCCACGGCGATCCTCACCGCGTACTACATGAGCCGTCAGGTCTTCATGGTGTTCTTCGGCGAGGCCAAGTGGACGAGCCACGCCAACGAGGACGAGGCGCCCGAGGTGGAGGCGGACGAAGAGCCGGTCGAGACCCACGGTGCCCACGGCGAGTTCAAGCCGCACGAGTCGCCACCGGTCATGTGGATCCCGCTCGTGGTGCTGGCTGTGCTGGCGGCCATCGGTGGTGTGCTCAACCTGCCCGCTCTCTTCGGTCTCGACGAGAGCGGTCCTGCCCACCAACTCGAAGAGTGGCTGCACCCGATCATCGGTTTCGGTGAGGCCGACATCCACGACACCTTCGCCTACGACCACAAGTACCTGCTGGTCGGCATCGCCATCGCGGCGGCGGTCATCGGCCTCACGTTGGCCTGGCTGGTGTACTCCAAGCACCGCCTCGAGGCGATCGAGCCGAAGATCCTGGCCGAGGGCTGGTACTACGACCAGTCGATCTCCGACTTCGTCGGTGGGCCGGGCACGGCGGCCTTCGACGCCACCGCCGCCTTCGACGAGCAGGTCGTCGACGGAGCCGTCAACGGTGTGGGCACTGCCGTGGTGGCCACTGCGAAGAGTGCGTCCACGACCCAGACGGGCAACATGCGCACCTACGCCGGGTACATCGGCATCGGGGCGACCCTGCTCCTCGCCTGGTTCGTGATCTTCCGAGGGATCCTGTGATGCTGGCCGCCGGCGGCACGACCGCATCTTTTCCCATCCTCACCGCACTGGTCCTCACACCGGTGCTCGGCGCGCTCATCGTCGCTCTGATCGGCCCGAAGCGAACCGACCTGGCGAAGCTGTTCGGGCTCCTCGCATCGGTCGCCACCGGTGCGATGTCGGTGTGGATGGCCGTCACCTTCGACACGCACGACGCCGGGTTCCAGTTCGTGACCGAACAGACCTGGATCGACCAGTGGGGGGTCTCCTGGTACCTGGGCGTCGACGGCATCTCGATGCTGCTCGTACTGCTCACCGGTGTGCTCTTCCCGATCGCCCTCGTGGGGATCGATCCGCACCACGACGAGAAGCCCTACATGGCGTGGATGCTGCTGTTGCAGGCCGGGGTGATGGGCAGCTTCGTCGCCCTCGACCTCTTCGTCTTCTTCATCTTCTTCGAGATCGTGCTCGTGCCGATGTACTTCCTCATCGGCGGGTGGGGTTACGAGAACCGCAAGTACGCGGCCACGAAGTTCTTCCTCTACACGATGTTCGGGTCGGCGTTCATGCTCGTCGCCCTCATCGCCACCGTGGTGCTGGGTTCCGACTCGCTCGGCTACATCACGTTCAACCTGGTGGAGTTGGCGGAGGGCGCGGAGTTCGCTTCCACCACCGGACGATTGCTCTTCTTCGGCTTCGCCATCGCGTTCGCGGTGAAGGTGCCCATCTTCCCGCTGCACACCTGGCTTCCCGACGCCCACACCCAGGCGCCCACGGCGGGCTCGGTCGTGCTGGCCGGAGTCATGCTGAAGCTGGGCACCTACGGCTTCTTCCGCTTCGGGCTGTACCTGTTCCCCGAGGCGGTCGTGTGGAGTCGGCAGTTCTGGTACACGTTGGCAGTCGTCGGCATCCTGTACGGGGCGATCGTCGCCACCATGCAGAAGGACCTCAAGCGGCTGGTCGCCTACTCGTCGATCGCTCACCTCGGCTTCATCGTGTTGGGCACCTTCGCCCTCACGTCCCAGTCGATGACGGGCTCGGTGATGCAGATGGTCAACCACGGCATCTCCACCGGCGCGCTGTTCCTCCTCGTCGGGATGATCTACGAGCGGCGCACGACGCGTCAGATCTCCGAGATGAGCGGCCTGCAGTCGAAGGCCCCGATCTTCGCCGCCGGCTTCATGATCGTGATGCTCTCGTCGATCGGCGTGCCGGGCCTGAACGGGTTCGTCGGCGAGTTCCTGATCCTCGTCGGGTCGTGGGACACCGCCCGTTGGTGGACCATCGTCGGCGCCACCGGTGTCATCCTCGCCGCCGTCTACCTGCTCTGGGCCTACCAGCGTGTGTTCCACGGCGAGCCCGACGACAAGCCCTTCGCCGAGATCACGCTGAAGGAAGGCGGAGTGCTGCTCGCCTTCATCGCAGTGATCGTTTTCACCGGTATCTACCCGAAGCCCATGCTCGACCGTATCGAGCCCTCGGTCGACGCCCTCATCACCCATGTCGAGGAATCCACCGACTACGAGCGCCCGGTCGTGGGCGGCGAGCGGATGGAACTCGACCACGACAGCGGTGGTGACGAGTCCGACGGCCACGGCGGCGACTCCGACGACACCGAGACCGACGACCATGGGGAGGAGGACGAGTGAGCGTGGTGCAGTCACTCCTCACCCAGGCCGACACCTTCCAGGGGCCCGAGATCCAGTGGTGGTCACTGTCGCCGCTGCTCGTGCTGGTCGGTGGCGCCCTGCTGCTGATGCTGGCCGGC